>JAZSJE010000197.1:0-7180 GCA_045534135.1 Eubacteriales bacterium | reverse complement strand
TAAGTTTTTCAATGTAACCATTCCGTCATTATATAAATCACCGTATATTTTTTCAAAAAGTTCATTATTCAATTCAGGATAAACATGAAACAGTGGTGTTGATGGAGATCCCATTATATAAGAATTGGAATCTATACCATCAAATCTTTTTGGTTCAAAAAAGAAATACAAGATCTTAATATGAGATACTGTATATCTATCCAATAAATCTAAAAACACAATCAGTTTTTCTTCGTTTAAGTCTGGATTTAAGGAATTGATAACAGAATTTGCCAAGTATGCTATTTTCTCTTCCTTTGCAGTTTTCATAGCCAACTCAGTTGCTTTTATCAAAGCTGTTGTAAACAACTCATCGTTGCCTATTTCTTCAAGCGTATTTTCAAGCTTAACTAATCGTTCTTCTAATGCGGTTCTCCATTTTTCCTGCCTTTTTGATAAACAATTATCTTTTACCGTGTCATAGACAGAAGTGATCAACGCACCTCCAGGTATAGCACTTAAAGCGGTTTTTCCTACAATTTCTAATGTATCTAAAGCCTTTTCTTTTATACCCATCTTAAACCTCGAATAAAATATATGTATTTAACATCTGTTAATCTTAACATTCATTATACCATGTAACATAGAATAAATCAAGATTTATACCATAAACCCTCGTATTTAGGGGTGATTTGCGTAATAAATGAATAACACATTTATATACAGAATTGCAACCTTTCCGCAAACACTTCCCGCTCCCCGTTCGCAAACACATCAAAACACGATATAATACATTCAGCAAACTCTAAAACGATGTGTTCAGCGGATAAAGATTTTGCGATGCGAATATATAAAAAGGCTTATGCGGCAAGGCTTTTGGGCTAAAGCTTTTCACCCCGAAGCTATGGCTAAAGCCCCTGAAGCGTTGAGATGATGGGACTCATCGGCGCAGGTAACAACCCCATGGTGGGAATGACTGTAGCTGTAGCAGTTGCTATCGAAGAGGCAAGCAAGTAAAAAGGACGCGTGTTACTTTTCTTTTGAAAAAGAAAAGTAACCAAAAGAAAACTACACATAAAAAGTTGGACACATCATTTTGGAGAAATCCGTAGTGACGTGTCCAATATTTTTATTATTTATTAATCGAATTTCAGGTGGTTTTATTTATCACCACTCTATCAACAACACCTGATTGTTTTCGATCTCCTTAACCGCGGGAGACCACGAAAGAAGCCTTTGATTATCTATAGCCGACCATCTGGCTTTGCTTAAATCAACGCCTTCAATATCAAGAACTTGAGCTTTTCCCGAAACGTTTGATATCATAATCGCGTTTTGCTCTCCGTTGCTTGCGCAGACTGCGTAAACGTCCTCGGTATCGAGTGTAAGCTCGATCTGTTGTCCGAGCTTATAAAGAGCAGAGAATGCAGCAAAAGCATAATATCCGTGAGATAAAATCTTTCCGGTTGTTGATGGAATTGAAAACGCGTCGTAGGTCGTTCCGTCCATTCTCGCGTCGTAGATCATAAGCATATCGACGGGCGCGTTCTGGCAACCAAGCATTATCGCGGCTATATCGGCAGAGTGTTTGCCGGTTCCTCTTAAATGGGGTTTGGGATTCCATTCGTTTATATGGCTTTCGATTTTGCCGTAGCCGTATTTTTCAAGCTGCTCTCTTACCCAGAATGCCTGCTCTATAAGCTCCTTCGGACAGGAATAGCTATGCCATGAGAAGAAGTCTATCGGCGAATTGTGGCTTTTTATATATTCCATAAAGCCGTAGAAATAGTCCACGAGGTTATTATGGAAGGGGCATCTTTCGAGAATATCCTTAGGCTCGGTTATTGCATAAAATCCCGAAGCGGCATATCCGCCTATTTTTATATTTGGGAATTTCTTCTTAAGATACTTTGAAGTTACGTCATAGAGGCGATAATAATCCTCGGCACTTCCCGACCACATCTGCGATACGCGATCGGGTCTGTTAAGATCGTCGGGCTCGTTCCATATTTCCCAATACTCAATTCCGTAGTGAAATCCGTCTGCCCATCCCTCGTTATAGTGAGCTATTATATGCTCGCATATTCTTGCCCATTTATCGTAATCCTTGGGGGGAGCTGTATGGTAAGATTTAATTTCGGCATGGTTCTCGATTGTAATTCCAAGGCGATAATAAGCCTTAAGTCCGTTTGCTTCAAGCTGAGCAATATAGTAATCGGTAAATGTAAAATCGTAATTATCAGGGTCGTTTTCGTCTGAATCAAAGTTGCGGAATATGTTTGGGATATCCACGAAGCAGTTTCTTCCGTACGCACCGCCAACGTCGTGAAGTCTTACGTATGGAACGCATACGTCGGAAAGACAGTGGAAATAGCCGTATTGATCCTTTCCTATACCGCCGGTGAGAGGAGCCTGACCTGTGGCGTTCATATCCTTGATCTTACCAAGTCTTTTATCTAAATTAACATTGATCTTCATAAAAAATCCTCCTTTTATTTTTTTAAAAAGACGTTTTTTGACTCATTTTAGCATTCAATTGAGTCGAGCTTCGGATTTGCGAGTTCTGCAAGATTGATATTTACAGTGAATTTTGTATTACTTCAACTTCCCATTTAATTTTACATCAAAATACTTGAAATTGAAAGAAAAAAGATGTATAATATCAAGACAAAAGTTCAGTTTTTTCCGAGTTCACAATAAGGAGACCTTTATATGTATTACGAAAAGCATCCTTCGTCCGATAACGGATTTATTTTCGTGGATCCCAATATGCATATTGATTTTACTTGGCCTTTGCATATACATAAAAACTATGAATTTATATTTGTAGAAGAAGGGGCTTTAATAGCAGAAATAAACGGATTTGAATATAAATTGTGCAATGGAGAAGGAGCCTTTATACTTTCAAATCAACCGCACCGATATACTACACCGGAGCTCAGCAAGAGCTGGATGGTGATTTTTTCGCCTGACGTGATTCCCGAGCTAAAGCAAATAGTTAAGAAATGTCCGTTTTCGCCAATAATACGTTTAAATGATCCGGACATACGTGCAAAGCTTTTAAAGTATAATAATCCGTTGCGGATGCGTTCGATGCTATATGATTTAGCGGCAATTTACTGTGAGGGCGTGCCCGCACCTCATCTTATATCCGACGATGGAGACGTTACGATAAAAATCATACAGTATATAAGCGATCACTATGCGGAGCCATTAACGCTAAAGGAAATCTCCCATTCGCTTGGCTATAATTATCGCTATATATCAGGTATTGTGAATAAACTCTATAAGCTCCCGTTTCCCTCCATCATAAACAGTCATAGAATACATCGCTCTTGCGCTCTTCTTGATAAGGGAGAAAATTCTATAACAGAAATCTCGATGCTGTGCGGATTCGGTTCAACGAGAAGCTTCAACCGTAATTTTAAATCCATCATGGGCATTACACCGAAAGAATATATAAATAAGACAAAATGACTTTTGAAAAGTTATATTCCTCTGATATGTAGCGATGATAGTGCCCATACTCCCTCTCGCCAAGCATCAGCGCGTTGCAGTAACAGTCACAATGGAAGAGGCAAGCAAATAATCCTTGATTTATAAGGCTTCGTAGGGCTTTCCTGATTTTTCGAAATCTCCCGAAAGGCTCTATGGTCGAAAATCATAAATAAAAAAGTTGTACACATCATAAACGTATTTTCGCTTGTGATGTGTACAATTATTTTTTTGGGCGCGGCGTAAGAAAGATGCAAATGTTAAGATGTGTAACGCTCACTTTGGAGGAGTGATGTAACAAATATATATTTAAGTTATAGCAATAATTCCCTGAAAGCATTGAAATGTTAGACTTAATATGATATACTTATACAAAATTAGGTATTTATATAAAAACCGGATACAACAACAAGTATGCCAATTTACATATGATCTTAAGATGAAGTACCGATGAAAGATATGGGAGGGAGTTATGTCTGAAAAAATAATGAACACGTGGGATCCGATAAGATGCACCTGCGAGGATAATCGCGTTGAGGTGGAGGTTTGGGGAAGAAAATACGTGACCGAAAATAACCTGCTTTTTTCTTCGGTGACCGTGCTTGACGATGAAATTCTTTCTGCTCCCATAAGAGTATCGGCAATTGCAGACGGCAAGAAATGTGAGTGGACCGAGATCGAGCATTTTGTTCTTGACAAAAACGACGAGAAGATCACTGTCTGTTCAAGCATGTGCAGTGAAGTCATTACCGTGGACGTCGTTTCTGCTATCGAGTTTGACGGATACACCAATATCGTTCTCTCGGCTATGCCGCGCACGCATACTCTTTACGAGGAAAAGGCATACGGTCCTCAGAAGAATTGCAATTGGGACCTTGAGAGGCTGTGGGTTGAGATACCGCTTAAGAAGCGGTATGCCAAGAACTTTCATTATTTCCCCAACAGTGAGAGTTCTCCGACACCTTCGTTTGAGGGGAAGTCTATTCCCGAAAACAGAGTTGCGTCAAGCAGAGAGATACCATCTTCAATGGCGATGCACTTTATGCCGCTTCTTTATGTAGGCGATGAGACAAGAGGTTTTTGTTTTGCCGCCGATCACAACAAGAATTGGCAGCCCGCCTCTTCCGATAGAGCGATAGAAATAATCGACGGAGAAGAAGAGGTCATCGTCAGATTGCATCTTGCTGACAGCTATCCAAAGCCATGGTGTCGCCCCGATGGCTCCCACCGGGGAAGATCAGCACTCCCGATCACCTACAGCTTTAATTTCCAGTTTACCCCCAGTAAGCCATTTCCTAAGAATCCCTACAAGGAAAAGATACTGCACATTGATTGCTTTAACGGAAAAATACCGATAGAGTACAATGACTATCTTGCAGGGGAGGCGATAAAGGGTAGCGGCGAGAACTGCTACGACAGAATGAAACGTCTGGGCGTGACCACTCTTATTATCCATGAAAAGTGGAACCCCGTGCAGAACTGTTGGATAATCGGCGAGGAGACCGCAAGGAGAACCGCTGAAATAGTAAGGGAATGTCACAGCAGGGGCATTAAGGTTATTCCGTACTTCGGATACGAGATCTCCACGCTTGCTCCCTTCTGGGGGACAATGTCCGACGAATGGATAAGCATGCGTGCTCCAAACACAAAGGTCGATTTCTCCTGGTACAGAAAGCCTAATCAGCGTGCGGTGCATTGTTGCTCGGCAAGCGGATTTAACGACTCTCTGCTTGAGGGCATCAAAAAGGTGATCGTCGATCTTGATTTTGATGGACTTTATCTTGATACCTTTTGCCTTCCCTTTGGTTGCTTTAATACCAAGCACGGTTGTGGCTTTGTCGATGCCTTCGGTGAGATGCAGCCCACGTATTCGGTGAGCAAAGTGAGAGAATTCTGCAGAAGTATATACGAATTTTTAGAGGAGCGCGGAGGTATATTCAACCCACATATCAGCAGTTGCTGCAATATTCCGGCATACTCCTTCTGCCATCTGAACTGGGACGGCGAGGACGTGCAGTGGTTTATTGCCAACCAAGGCGAGGAGAGCATAAACGCTATGACTCCCGACTATATAAGGACCGAATATATAGGAAGAAATTTCGGTCTTAATCACGAGCTTATCGCCTATACCTTGCCGAATTGGAGCTTTGAGGATTCAATGACCATAGCTCTCGTTCACGGTATACTCCCGCGCCCGAACGTCATAACCGAGCCGCTGGAGCTGATGTCGCCTATCTGGAGGGCGATTGACGATTTCGGTATTGAGGGAAGTGAATTCAAACCTTATTGGCTGACACACATCGATTGCGGTAGCGAAAAAACGCAGATCACCTATTACGAAAGAGAAGGCAAGCGCCTTGCATTTGTTTCCAACATGAGCAACGAAGATAATGACTCTATCGACTTTAAGATCAGCGAAAGTCAAAAAGTGTACGACGCCTTGAGTGGTGAAGAGATCTCGATGCCTATGTCTCTGAAGGCAAGAAAGCACAGAGTCCTTCTTATTAACGATTAGAGCATCTGCTAATCCTGCTTTGTATGGGGTAAAATAATTTTTCTTTATAGGAAACAACCCCTTAGGCTTAGTATGACTGTTGCTGTTGCTATCGAAGAGGCAAGCAAGTAAAAAGGACGCGTGTTACTTTTCTTTTAAAAAAGAAAAGTAACCAAAAGA
Organism: Eubacteriales bacterium; assembly: GCA_045534135.1. GTDB lineage: Bacteria > Bacillota > Clostridia > Oscillospirales > CAG-272 > HGM12713. The sequence continues at coordinate 1,032 of JAZSJE010000197.1, read as the reverse complement.
AAACAATACAAGGGTCTGTCGTAATTGTGTGGCATACCCTTTTGTATGTTCAGAAAAAGAAAAGGACACATCATTTTGGAGTTTTTCTCCTGTGATGTGTCCGATATTTTTATGCGAAAAATTTTTCCGTCGCACGTTCCTCCACGTTAACCTACGCAAAGGCAAAGCACCGATGCGATGCCAAGCAGAATGCCGATCCATTGCTTTGCGCGCAGACGTTCCTTGAAAATGAGGAGCGATGCAAGTGTTGTCAGAACAAGCCCTCCACCGTTGACAATGGGGAAGAAGATGACACTGTCGATCACGCCCGATAGATATAGATTGAGCTTGTTGTTCGCCGCAACGCACACACCGCTGATAAGCATCAAGAAGATTAAGAGCATCATTCCGCCGCGATCGTTTCGCTTTCCCTCCGTTACAATCTCCTTTTTGCGCAGAAGCAACGCGACGACACCTGAAAGAAATGCGGAGACGGCAAACGCGATGACAAGAAAGGCGTTCAACTCATCCTTAAACGCGGAGCTTTGATGGATCTTCTGCATCACACCGATCGCACCCGTTGCCAAAAACGCAACGACGCAAAGCAGAAGCCAGCGCAGATTGGCACGCCTTTCTCCTTTTTCGCCACCGTTTGCCAGCGCAAAGCTTGCAAGCATCAGCACCATGCCTATGATCTGCAAGGGACCGATCGACTCTCCGAAGAACAACACACCCGAGAGTGCTGAGATCAAGGTGGAAAAGGAAATGATGACCGTGGTATAAGAGAGGGGACCTACCTGCAATGCTGCCATATTGGTCACGCCCTGCAACGCCGTTACTACGCCGAAGAGTACACCGAGCAGCACGGTAAAGAGCGACGCCTTACCAAATCCGCCCCACGCAAAAAGAACTGCGGCTGCAAAAGCTGGCCTGCCAGATGCGCCGCGGCGTTGTGGACGGCGTTTTTCACGCCAAATCCGGTCATCCGGGCGGTTCGCTTTCTGCGGCCGACCTGCTGACCTACCTCTATTTTGAGGAAATGCGCATCCGGCC
>JAZSJE010000079.1:0-3600 GCA_045534135.1 Eubacteriales bacterium | reverse complement strand
ACGGAGGTCTTATGAGTTTTCTTGAGGCAAAAGATGTGAGCTGTGTATGCTCTGATAATTTTGAATTGAAAGATATATCCTTTAAAATAGAGGAAAAGGGAGTTTACGTATTTCTTGGTAAAAGCGGATCGGGTAAAACTGCGCTGGCTCAGCTTCTTTCGGGCGCGCGCAAGGCGGATAACGGATCTGTGACCTACAACGGTTTGGCTCTTTATAAGGGAGCAAGACAGACAGAAGCGGTAAAGAGAAAGACAGGTTACGTTTCCCAAAAGTGCTTTTTTGACAAGGATGACACCGCTTTTGAGGCGCTTGATTTTGTGGGAAAGGCTAAGCACGTTGATCCTGATAAGCGCTATCGTCAGATAAAGGAGGCGCTTGAGCTTACAGGACTTTCTCAAAAGTATGACGTGTTGGTGTCCGATTTGAGTCTTTCCGAGAGAAAGCGTCTTTCCATTGCATCCTCTCTCCTTGGAAATCCTAACGTTATAATTATGGACGAGCCATTTCAGTATATGGACAAGAATCAGGTAGAGGCAATAAAGAACGTGATCGGCCTTTTGCGCAAAAGAAAGGTTATTTTGATATTTACCTCCCGTCATGCCGATCTGCGTGAGATCAGTGATAATATCGCATTTTTACACGCAGGAAAAATAGTGTTGTGGCAAAATACGGAGGAGATTTTTACCGTTCTGGAAGAAAATAAGCTTGGTACTCTTGCTAACGCTTACGAGGCGTTTACGGAAACCGGATCGGAGGGATGCTGATGTTTGTTATATTCGGTAGAGAAATAAGAGCGCTTTTTAAAAATGTAGCGTGCGTGATAAGTATGTCATTATTTATGATGGCAACCGCGTTCTTCTTTATAACTACTGTTCTGAGCACAGGATATTCGGCGATACAGCCTGTTTTTACTAATATGTCACTCGTGGCTGCGCTTACTGTGCCACCGGTAGCAATATTTTCGATGATCCGAGAAAATAAAGTCGGAACGGTCGAGCTGCTCAAGGCGATGCCTGTTAGCAGAATGCAGATAATCCGCGGTAAATTCTTAGCGGTATTTACCTTCTTCATGATACCTACCGCCGTTATGGGACTTTATCCGCTTATCCTCTGGATCCTGGATGCCTCCAACGTATGGCAGGGATACATAACCTTTGTTCCGTTTATGTTCTGCCTTGCCTTCTTTATCGCTATGTCGTTTATGATCGCGACAATATTCAAAAAGATGGTCGTTTCGTTGATAGTCAATTACGTGGTACACGTGTTGCTCTTTACGCTTGGACTTATTTCGGTGCTTTTTGGCGGAGTCGTAGAAACGGTATTCAAATGGATATCTCCGTTCAGACGCTTTGACCCGATAGTCTTTGATCTTTTTGACCTTTCATCATTACTTTTCTATCTTATCTTCGCTATTTTGTTCATATGTGTAACCGCGATGTTGATCAAGCACAGGGAAGCGGTGTCGGTAAGACAAAAGAAAAGGGGAGCTTTTTTGGGAATTACAGCTGTTTTTACTGTTATTGCTGTTGCGATAAACGTGGGAGCAAGTATTCTTCCTAAAAGATTTACACAGCTTGACGTCAGCCCCGATGGTACTTACTCAATAAGTGACGCGACAGGTGATTTTATTGAAGATCTTGATGAGGATATAACGATATACGTTATAAATCCAAGCAATGATGCAAAGCTGGAGCACTTTATAAACAGATACTGCGAGCAGAGCGATAGAATAACGCTCAAGGAAATCGACAGCACGACCGATACCGAATTCTTGAAAAAATACGCGATCCCCGAAACTGTTATAAACTACAGTATGGTGGTGGAGAGCTCTAAGAGATGGAAGTTCGTTGATTCCTCGGAGTGCTTCTCGTATTACTACGGAGGGGATAGCCAATTGGTACAGAAGGGCTTTATGTCGGTTTCTGAATACATATCTTGCGGAACTTACTATACGCAAATGTTCCAGTATTATCAGCAGAACAAAGCCGAGGAGGAAGTTCTCAATACCATATACGAAACTATAGTATCGCTTGCTGAGGATAGTGTAGAATGCTTTAATCCCGAGCTTACTCTGACTCCGGCGATCGAATATGTTACCAGAAAGTATATTCCAACAGTATATTTCATTTCAAATCACGGTGAGAAAAATACTGCCTCAAATCCCTTGGATATATCAAAGCTTGAAAAAATGCCCGCGGATGCAGGATTTGTAATAATCAACGATCCTGACACGGATCTTGGCGACAAGGAGCTTTCGCTTCTTCGTGATTACGTTAAGGGGTCAGGACGATTGATGGTATTGACAGACAAAAATATTTCGGACCTTAAAAATCTTTCGGCACTTATGAAGGATTTCGGACTTTCCGCAAAGGACGGAGTGGTAAAGGTAGATGATAAGACCGAGATAGAGGTAAACGTAAACTCCACTAGCAGCTTATTGGCAGGAAGCGGACTTGACAAGGTGACTTTGTCTGACGCAAATATCATAGAGGTCAGCAAGGATTCGAAATACATTATAACACCTTTGCTTACGATCGACTCAGAAGCAGGGGACGGTGAGGAAAAGAAATCGGATTATATTGCTGTTTCCGCAACTAAGAGTGGTGTGCCTAAGCTTGTATGGTTTACTGCCGCAAAGACCTTTGCGAACAGAGATACCGAAAAAATGAGTGAGGAGGAAATAGCGGAATACACCAAGGTGCTTTACCTTACCCGCGCATCAAGCCAGTGGCTTAAGGTCAATTTCACCTCAAATCTGGCAGAAGGATTTAACGATCCCGTAGCATATTCGGCACCGATCATGCAGGTGAGCACAGGATTTTCCGTATTTTTCGGATTTGTATTTTTAGGTATTCTACCTCTTGGCTGTGTAATGATCGCGCTGCTTCGCAAGCATATTCGCAAGAAGAAAAGCGCGGCGGCTACAAACGAAGAATAATTTTAAAGTAGGTAGCTACAGCTACCTACTTTTTTATAAATTCAAAATCCTTTGCTATTGATTTTACAATGAGAATGTGGTAAAATAATAGTGAGTATTTATGATGGGGGATATACTATGACAAACAGGGAAAAATTTTTAGAGATATACAAAACTCATATTACCCGTGAGGGAGCGGATAAGCTGCTTGAGTACATAGTTGAAAAAACTGACTTTTTTTCAGCACCCGCAAGCACAAGATTTCACGGGGCTTACGAGGGAGGACTTTTGGAGCATAGCCTGAACGTTTATTCCTGCCTTAACGATTTCTTGAAAAATTCTAGATTTTGTGAAAAGTACGGATTTCATTTTGATGACGAGTCTATAGCAATATCCGCGCTTCTGCATGATATATGCAAAACTAATTTTTACAAGACCGAAATGCGTAATGTTAAGAAAAACGGTGTCTGGGAGAGTGTACCTTTTTATACCATCGAGGACAATCTAAGTCGGATCGTAGCCATGTCGTTCTGTGACCCGAGGAGTTGAAAATGAAAATTGTCTTCCTAAGACCGCTTGGCCTCCGACTTATGCAAAACTAATTTTTACAAGACCGAAATGCGTAATGTTAAGAAAAACGGTGTCTGGGAGAGTGTACCTTTTTATACCATCGAGGACAATCT
>JAZSJE010000178.1:0-4862 GCA_045534135.1 Eubacteriales bacterium | reverse complement strand
GCTCATATATCTCTACCTCGCTTCCGTATTTCTTCGCGATCTCCCAGATTTCAACCACGCATTTGGTTTCCTCCATTCCCTCGGGAGCAGGTAGATACAGCTTTCGGATATGAGCATTATACATTATACTTTCAATTGAGCTTGCGTGTCCCCGCTCCACAGAAGCTATAACGTAGTTTTCTATTTCGGTAGCGTACGGGTTTTTATTATTAAGAAAAATTTCGACACTATTATATCCACCGTTGCTAAGATCACATACCGAGCTGTTGTCGGCATTATCCAAAAACAGCATTTCGTTCTCACCCTCAACTACCCTCCTCAGTTCAGGAGAACTGTTTAGCTTAAAGATTGCAAGACAAATGCAAAAGGCACATACAAATATGATCGGTGGAATACATACAATAAGCTTGTGCTTTAATCTTATTACAAGCATAACTGCCATGCATACGGCAAAAATAACTATCAACCACGTAGCGAAGGGATATCTTAAAGACAGCACCGCACCCTCTATATTCGCAAAGTGATCCGCGATGTTGAGTATAATAAATTCAAAGACCTTTATTATATATACCAACAGCATATCTACACCGGGGATCCAACCGATGATCACCGCAACCGCGCAAAACGGCATAAACACGCTAACGATGGGTGATAAAGCTAAATTTGCAAAAAGCGCAGACAGAGATATCTCTCCAAAGAAGATCCACATAACCGGAAGTAAGAAGAAATTGGCTATCAACGTTATCAAGGTAGCCCTGAGAATTCCTAATAACAGCTTTTGCACAAGTCTTTTAACTCGCTTTGAGCTCTTGATCTTCGGAAGCTTTTTGTCTATGTAAGCATACACGGTAATAAGACCAAGTGTAGCAAAAAAGGACATCCACATTCCTATATCCAAGACCGAAATCGGTGATATCAATATTATAAGAAATACCGATACGAACAATGACGTTACGGTATCGTGATCCTCGTAAAACAGATAGCTGAGATATACGCAGTAAAGCATTATTACCGATCTCACGGCAGAGCCTGAAAAATCGGTAAGCACAAGCAGCAAAAGCGCAAAAAAGGATATTATTGCGCACCTTATCTTCTTTTTTATGTATATTTTTCTTAAAATTATCTCAAGACTACCCAGGAGCACAACTATATGCATTCCGCTGACCGCAAGAAGATGCGTCGTGCCCGAGCGCTTAAAATCATTCTGCACGTGATGCGGTATATCGCTTCTATCGTCTATAAGGAAACCCTTGACTATTCCCGATGACTCACCAAAAATACTGTCACAGTATTTCCCAAATTCCTCTCTCACGGATCTGCATATTCTCATTATCCCGTCAAAGGAAAAATAGTTTACACTATCCACTTCTTTATAGAATATCGGAGCGTCATCTTCTACCGATAAGCGCAAGAGAATGTCACCTTGTGTATTGATATAGCTGTCTGTAGCTGAAATCCTAAATTTGGATATCATCTTATCGCCGTAATCCAGCTCGGACGGAAAATCACAGTAAAGGTAGCCCTTTAGGTTCGGTTCATCATCCTCTATCATTTCTAAACGGACAAGATACTCCGAGGATTTTTCATCGGAATATTCAAGCGAAAGAATTTTTATCTGCGCCTCGCTCACGCTATTGATATACTTCTCCGCTATGCTTTGCGGCACGGATATAAAAGTGAAGGAATTAAAAGTAGCTACAAAAGAAAACAAAATTGAAGCAAGCACCACCGCAACGGCAAAGCGATGCTTCTTAATAAATATCATAGCGACTGCCACAAAAAGAACAAGCAGCAGAAAGAAGATCATAACGCTGTGCTTGACCTCATACGATATCATCAGCGCAAGAACAGAAACGAGCATAAAAAGAAAGGCAAAAAAGCAAAAATATCTTTTGTGAAATAATTCCACGTCAATTCACCTCCCCAAAAAGCTGTATATAATATTACCATAAAAGCGAGGAGTTGTCAATCTTAGTCAAATATTTTGATTTTTTAGATATTTATGAATAAAAGTATCCTATTTAACAATATTTTCCTTGACATATATAAGATTTTGTTGTATAATTATTTAGCAATTAAATTCATTGAGAAAACTCATTACTTATTTATCGGAGGAACGAAAATGTACGAAAAGTTTGTTGAGGTTCTTGTTGAGGAGCTTCAGATCAACCGCGATGATATCACTATGGAAGCAGAGCTTTCGAGTGATCTCGGTATTAACTCCATTGAGCTTGCAGATCTTGTTATGATTTGCGAGGAAAAGTTTGGCATCACGATTGAAGATGACGATATTCGTAAATTCACTACTGTTGCCGATGTAGTTAATTATCTCGAAACACTTAAGTAAATTAAAAAAACATCGCAGGATCTCTCCTGCGATGTTTTTTATGTTATTTTTGATTAAAGAAACTTTTTAACGGTATCGGTAGCTTCATCTACAGGAATGGAAGACGTAATAACTACGTTTACTCCAACCTTGTCGGAAAGCTTGTTTATTTCTTCTACGAACAGATCAAACTCTGCCGTGTTGTTCTGGCATATCTTATATGCCGAATCTATAAACAAATCGGTAACGTCGTGGTTGCTTGCAAATATACCCGCAACAAAGCCGTAAAGCGACTGTGCGTCATTAATGAAGAACTCCTCAGTATTGATAAGTCTTGCCTGATACTTAACATCATAGCGAAGCTTAACGCCCTTTTCGATGCAAACTACATCACCGGTAGAGGTTTCAACCGCGGTATTTACCATATTGATGAGTGTTTTGGTCTTACCAGTGCCTTTTACGCCAATAATTAACTTTAACATTTGGACCTCCAACTTTTTAATTGAGCTCTATGCTCATTTATATTATAACTCAAACAGATATTTTTTGCAATAGGATTTTAAGATTTTTTTTAATTATTTAAGTCTTTCCTCAAGTGCCTTTTTCTCTGCTTCATAGCCTGGCTTTCCGAGAAGCGCAAACATGTTCTTCTTGTATGCCTCAACACCAGGCTGGTTAAAGGGATTTACTCCAAGAACGTATCCCGAAACACCGCAAGCGAACTCGAAGAAGTACAAGAGATATCCAAGAGAATATTCGCTCTTATCAGCAACCTCAATAAGCATATTAGGTGCTCCCCCGTCAATATGAGCAAGAATAGTTCCCTTCATTGCCATCTTATTAACATCATTAAGATCTGCTCCTGCAAGGAAATTAAGGCCGTCAACGTTAGCGGCATCATAAGGAATTGACATCTTTTCATCGGTTTCGTTTACAGATACAACTGTCTCGAAAACCGTACGTGAGCCATCCTGAATGAACTGACCGAGAGAGTGAAGATCTGTGGAGAAAATAACGGATGCCGGGAACAGTCCCTTCTTATCCTTACCCTCGCTTTCACCGTAAAGCTGCTTCCACCACTCGTTGAACATAGTAGCATAGGGCTCATAATTTACAAGGATCTCAGTAGCCTTTCCGCCTCTGTACATGAGGTTACGGTAAGCAACGTACTTCATACAATCGTTGCTTTCGGGATCTGCGCTTGCCTTACAGTATTCTGCAGCATCAGCAGCGCCCTTCATAAGTCCGTCTATATCCACGCCCGAAACAGCAATAGGAAGAAGTCCAACCGCGGTAAGCACCGAGAAGCGTCCTCCAACGTCATCCGGAACAACGAAGGTTTCGTATCCTGCGTCATCGGAGAATTTCTTAAGAGTTCCTCTTGCCTTATCTGTAGTAACAAAAATTCTTTCTCTTGCCCCATCCTTGCCATACTTCTTCTCAAGAAGCTCACGGAATACTCTGAAAGCAACCGCAGGCTCGGTAGTGGTACCGGACTTAGAAATTACGTTAATACAAACGTCCTTGCCCTCGCAAATAGCAAGAAGCTCATTCATAGACTGAGCGCTTATGTTACATCCCGAAAAATAGATGTCGGGAGTGTTCTTTTTAAGATTGTTGTAAAGAGGAGATTTAAGATATTCAACAACCGCTCTTGCTCCAAGGTAAGAGCCACCGATTCCGATAACAACGAATACATCGCAGCTATTCTGGATCTTCTTAGCAGCAGCCTTTATTCTTGCATATTCCTCCCTATCATAATTTGTGGGAAGATCTACCCAACCCAAAAAATCGTTGCCCTCTCCTGTGCCGTCAAGCAATGTCTTGTGAGCGGTTGCAATTTCAGCCTTAATAGCCTCAAGCTCATCATTTTTTACAAAGGGCTTAATGTAGGTATCGTTTAATCTAACAGTCATTTTGTACCTCTCGAGTTTTATAATTTGATATTTTATTATACAATATAGAGGTGTGCAATTTTAGAACAAATTGTGACTTTTTTTAGAACTTTTTTGTATTTTTAGAAAATCGCGGCAATCTTTTTAAAAAATTCAGATACCATCATCCAAAAAGTCATTTTCTCAACGCTCTTTTCAGCTAAAATATCATTTTTTCCTATTATTTCACCTCCCGTGCTGTAAACTATCTCACCTATAACGTCACCCTTATTTATTGGTGCACTAAGGCTTTCGGGAAGGTTTATCTTTACCTCGATACCTGAATTCGAGCCCTTAGGAAGAACACAGGAAAAATCATTAAACTTTGCCGAAACACTCTCCTCTGCTCCTTTTGAAACGGGAATATTAGCTATGGTCTGACCTTCCTTTGAAAATATTTTATAATTTGAAAAGCCGTAATTTAAAAGCGAAACAGCCGCCGCATTTCTGACATCTCTTGTTGGAGAGCCCATTATAACCGCTATAAGCGACATTCCATCTCTTTGGGCAGTAGCGCTTATACAGAACCCCGCCTTCGAGGTCGAGCCTGTTTTAAGACCGTTAGCTCCGCTGTAAAAACGGATAAGGCGGTTGGTGTTGGT
>JAZSJE010000041.1:0-2196 GCA_045534135.1 Eubacteriales bacterium | reverse complement strand
CATAGCGCACTCAAGCTGGTGAGCGAGGAATATAGACCTTCCGCCCTTGCATACATAATACATGTCATTCTGCTGTTCTCCGCCGTCACCGTAGGTATACTTCATACTGGGAAACAGTCCCTTTATGTCATCTATAAGATTACCGAGCTTTTCAGATTTAAGATTATCCATCGTCAGATCGTCGTCTTTTACAGTACAAAAGCCAGATCCTGCTCCTATTACAAACTCCTGAATACTAAGCCCATTAAAGAACATCGCAATCCCAAAGAAATCGTCCGTAGCACGCATCACATTGTCCTCATTTAAGTCTTGAGAAATGTCTTTTGTGAGCTCGTGAAGCTTTCCGAGAGTCCACTCACCGTCTTCAACTATCTTGAATATATCAGTATTTGAATGATACTGTTCAAGCAGATCCATATTAACGTACATCGCCGCAGGAGCCTGATAAAGCGACGGTACTATATCACCTGTCGTAAAATACAATGTGTCATTTATCGTCAAATGCTTATAAATAAGCGGCGACCACCACTCTTTATCAAGCGAGAGATATTCAATATCAATAAGATTTTTGAGCATTCCGTTTATACCAAGAGAAGGAAGCGTTCCTGAAGACGCAGATCCGACAGCCGTCGATATTACCATATCATATTCGCACTGTCCTGCTAATATCTGCGTCGTTAAAGTACTACAACCATCGGCTGCCTTCGTGATTGGTATGTACCTTATATCACTCAAATTATAATTTGACTTCATGATAACGTCTCTTTCATACAAAGCCTGATTTATGTTTGAGCTTGTTTTAGTTTCATTGGTTGCATAATTTACGTGCATATCGGGATAGTCATTTGCGTCAAGAACGGTAAAGACAGCGCCGTCAAAATCACGCTCTCCTAATTCCTCAAGCCTGCCTGCTTCGACAACATTACTATTCTCGCTTGTTTCAGTGCTTCCCTCTACGTCATTTTTGCAGGAGACCAAAACACCTGACATCATTACGACAGCCAATAAAGCAGCTAACATTTTTTTCATGATATAACTCCTTTCAAAATCATAAAATCACAGACTAAATCATATGTAATTTATTTGTTTCGGCTTTTTTCAAAATCATCATCAGCCAATTCGCAGAAGTATTTAATAAGCTCGGTTTCCTTGGGATTGTACGGTCTATGGTTGGGTCTGTAAAGGTCGTGAAACCATTTGGTAAAGTCGTAGCTCATCTTGGGATTTTTTTCGTACTGCTCCCAGATATTGTTCCATGGCTCGTACGTCTGATATTTTCCCGCCACAAATCCCCAATTGTAGCAGCCGATATTCTCAAGATAGAATAGCGGGAACATTTCCTCGACAGTATTGCCTATTCCTCTTGCCAACCATTCGCTGTTTATGATAGGTCTGCCGAGCTCCTTTAATTCTTTAATAAGACGGATATTCGTTACGTAATTCGCATAGCTGTGATACGAAATTATGTCAGAATTGTCAAGCGCATACTGCTCAACCTCGGGAAGAACCGCATAGGTTTTTTTGCCCGTGCCCCAAACCTCACACGTCAAGGGCTGACAAGGATCGATACCGCGAATAAGCTCGAACATTTTCTTCAGATTTGGGAGTGTCACCTCACCTCGTTTGCTATTGCCGACCTCGTTATATACGTCCCAGATAATGATTCTCTCATCATTCTTATATTTAGTAACTATTTCACGAACCATATCAAAGTAGCGGGGTGCTATATCGGGATCGTCCAACACGTGCCAACCCATTTCGTCCTGATGCCCGTGCTGAGATATCTTTCTTCCACCGTGATAGCCGAGATCAACCTTTTGTTCGCCTATCTTATTCGTTTCAAAGCATTTTGGACGCATACAGTCGTTTGCAAGCACCACCATACAGGAAATACCGTATTTATCCGCAAGCGATATATACCTCTCAAAGCGGTCCATAAATCCGTCATGCTGCTCGTCCCATACTATGAACTCAATGATAATCCTGATAGAATTGAAGCCCAAACTTTGCATCAATTTGAATTCTTCTTCCGTCGTCTCAAAGCGCTCTTCCCAGCCCAATTCCTGCCACTGATCGACTCGGTTGGCACAATCGGCACTCATATAATTGCAACCTCTGATCCACGGTCTGGCATTGTACCACGCCCAAATTCTTTCCTTGCTCCACTTTGTTTGACTCATTTTTGGTCAAGTCGGA
>JAZSJE010000049.1:0-2508 GCA_045534135.1 Eubacteriales bacterium | reverse complement strand
TGCAAGATCCCTTACGTCTCCGATATAAAATTTAATCTTATCCGCGACCTCGGGCATACGCGCCTGAAATTCGTGTCTCATATCGTCCTGCTTCTTCTCGTCACGAGAGAAAATGCGGATCTCACCTATATCGGTCTTAAGGAATCTGTTAAGCACCGCGTTGCCGAATGATCCGGTTCCGCCTGTTATCATAAGAGTTTTATTTGTAAAAAGTCCCATTTCTTATCTCCTGATTTATTTTATTATTTTGCACGGCTACACACCCCGTCGCCGTAGGGCTCGGGAGAGATCTCGCCGTCAAGAATTTTGCTCGAAAGTAAAAGTAAGCGCTCGGTCGCAACGTCGGCATTCCATTCGTCAACAACCGTCTTATATGCCGCGTGCGCCATGTCCACGCGCCGTGCAGGATCGTCAAGAAGACCCTTTACGTGCAGGTAAAGCTCATCCGCATTGTTATAAATGAGCCCGTTCTTTCCGTCATTTATAAGGAATGGCACCGAGCCGATAAGCTTGTTCGCCACAGGCACGCACGCACTGTTCATCGACTCGTTGAGCACGGCTCCCCATCCCTCGCGTCTGTCCGACGTAAAGATATGGATCTCCGCTTTCTTCATATGCTCTCTGACCTCATCGGGCGACATTGAGCCGAGAATGTTGACTCGGTCGCTAACCCCCATATTTTGTGCCTCAGCCTTGATCGTGTCAAGAAGCTCTCCGTTGCCTATCATATTTATTTTGAAGTCATAGCCGTCGTTTTTGAGCCTCCCGGCAAGCTCAATAGCAAGCTCCGGATGCTTCCAGTCTATATACCGTGCCACCCAGACAATTGAGCCCTTCTCCTTTGAGGATATAAGCGCATCCACGTCACCGTATCTCACGGTTTCGGGAAAATATCCCCACTTATAGCAGCTGTCCCGAAAAAGTCCAAACAGAGCAAAATCTCTCGCAGTATATGCGCTTGCTGACAGCATATATATTGGCTTGCGCACGGGATTTTGCTTGTGCCACTTGATAAAGCGAACGGGATATTTCAAAGGCTCGAAGCCGTTTTTCAGCGGTCTTTCCGAATATCTGAAAATAAGCTTCCCACTCTGTATCCTCTGAGATATCAGAGCATCGGGAGCCGATCCCCATCCGATTATCACTATATCCGCCTCGTTTATCATCCTGCAGAATTTTTCGCTATCGGCATCAAATTCAGCCTTCGAAACAACGTACGGCGGATGCTCCTCCCTGTACCCAAGGCTCTTGCGCTCCGCATTCATTTCTTCGGCCTCGATAAATTTGTATCCGTCACCCAAAAGTGCATACATCTTCTCAGAAAATGGCTTTTGGTGATGATTGAAAAAGCTGGACAGAAAAACGACGCTGCTGATCTTATTTTTATACATACGTCAATCCCCTTTTATATAAAGGCTTCTGTTTCTCGCAAAGCCTGTACGCCTATACGTCTGAGGACGCAAGCGCAAGCGTAAAGCAGCACGGAATGTATATTCCGTTTCCGCCCGTAATTATTGCCGCCTCTCCAAGTCCCAAGAACCATATTCCGAAGAAGCAGACTATTCCCATATCAACGGTATGCTTATTGTAGTGCTTATCCGCGTGATGTATGATCTTTGAAATATACGCAATAACGAGCAGAAGCACAGGCACTCCGTACGCTGCCATAACGTCAAGAAGAATATTATGCTGCTGGAACTGTCCCGTTCCCTTGCTTATATCAAAGTAGTCACCGACAAAGAAATTAAAGCCCCTGACCGCCTCAAACGCTATCGACCACACTGTCGCGCGGCTGTTAAGTCCCTTACCTTCGCTGACAAGAAAGTCAAGCTGATCCACCAAGGGAGAATTCAGAACCGCAAAATAAACGAAGACGAACAACAACGGAAGCGCAACGAAAGCCACAATGAACACCGCGCCTATCCTCTTGTTCTTTCTCAGACGAAGGAAAAGCCACATAGCAACGGTCAGTGCCAAAGCCAATATCGCATTTCTGCATCCGGTAGCATCAATAATAATGATAAGCAAAGCTATCATCGCAACGATAGCACCTCGGAAAAATACGTTCTTGACAAGCTTGAAGAAATACGCAAGCATAAGAATGCATATCGTCAGCCACATTCCCGTAAGGTTCGGGTTTTCAAATCCGAGTGTAACAAGGCCCGTCTCAAAGTATTTCAGATTTCTTCCGCCAAGAAAATAGAAAAAGATAATGCAGAAAAGTGAAAGAGCAAAATTCAGCCAAAGGAATGCAAGCACGGTTTTCCTGTTGACCTTGTCGCACGAGCAAACAAACATCAGCATCATGACCGCACAGAATATTATTACCTTTTTGAAGTAATCAAAGCTTATAAATCCGCCCGAAACGATAAACACGTTGCACACCGCCAACACTATTATAAGTACCATCAGTGCCAGATTGAAGGTAGCGTTGCTATTTGTCTTTTTAGTAATAATGACGTACAAAAAATGGGCGAAAACAGTTATAAATGAGGCGTAGAACGCCAT
>JAZSJE010000117.1:0-3040 GCA_045534135.1 Eubacteriales bacterium | reverse complement strand
AGATGTTTCCTAAGCTGTACTTAGGATCACCCACGAACTGATGGCAGGGAAACAGCTCTCCCCAAGGGGTCACAGCCATATATTCCGTACCCGAGCCACAGCCTGTTATTCTTTTATAGATGCAAGGTCCGTGCTTTAGGTCGAGCATATAGTGATAGAACGTAAAGCCGCGTCCCTCCTTCTTTCTCTTTATCATTTCCTTAGCGAGTATCTCGTACTGCTCAAAGAGCTTGGGAAGATCCTCGTCCGTCAGAGCGTACGGATCGCTGGGAGGACATACAACGGGCTCCATGCTGAGCTCCTTGAAGCCGAGATCTGCCATATGGAACAGATCGTTTGTAAAATCAACGTTGTTGTGTGTAAAGGTACCGCGCACGTAATAATCCTTGCCGCCACGCTTTTCCACAAGACGAAGGAACTTGGGAACTATCTTCTCATAGCTTCCGTTGCCCGCATAGTCACGTCGAAAATGGTCGTTGACCTCGGGTCTGCCGTCAAGGCTGAGCACGACGTTGCTCATTTCCTTATTGAGAAAATCTATTACCTCGTCGTCTATAAGTATTCCGTTTGTAGTGAGGGTAAAGCGGAAATTTTTGTTATGCTGCTTCTCAATGCTTCTGGCGTAGGCAACGAGCTGCTTTACAACCTCCCAGTTCATAAGAGGCTCACCACCGAAAAAGTCGACCTCAAGATTTCTGCGGCTGCCGGAGTTTTCGATAAGGAAATCGAAAGCTCGCTTTCCGACCTCGAAGCTCATAAGTGCTCTGTCACCCTGATATTTTCCTTGACTTGCAAAGCAGTAGGAGCAGTTAAGGTTACAGGTGTGGGCTACATGAAGGCAGAGTGCCTTTATTACCTTGCTGTTGTTCTTATAATTGCAAGCTAAGTCCTCGTACTCGTCCTTAGTGAACAGTTTTTTAGCGTTAATAAGCGCTTCAATATCGCCTATACACTCAAGAACTTCTTCCTTTGTGACCTCAGGGAGGTTACTGTATTTATCTAAAATAGCAGCTACTATTTCGTCAGCCGATTTGCTCTCATACATCTCGATTATGTCATAAGCAACGTCGTCTACCGTATGTACCGAGCCGCTTGCCGTGTCGAGAACTATATTATATCCGTTAAGCTTATATTGGTGTACCATAATATCTATCCTTTTGCTGTTCTATCTGTAAAATCAAAACGCTGTCCGTTATAGACAGCGTTTTATTGGATTGTGAAAAAATCAGTCGTTCTTCTTATTCTCGCACTGCTGATTTGCAACACCGCAAGAAGTCTTGCAAGCGGACTGGCAAGAGGTCTGACACTCACCGCAGCCACCGTTCTCAACTGTTTTAGCGATATCCTTAGTTTCAATAGTCTTAATTCTGCTCATGATAAAGCCCTCCGTATGACTAAAATTTACTGATTTAGTATAGCATAAAATGCTTATCTTGTCAATAGTATAACACTATTTTTTTGCTTTTGTACAAACTTTGCTCTCAGGAGTGAGAATAACGTGTGGTGTATACGTCGCTTTGACCCGGAGCAAGAACTATGTGACCGTCGGGAATGTTAAGTCCGTTTACCTTTCCTGCCTGTGGCTCAAGGCAAACGTAGTCGTCCTTACCCCATGCGTTCCAGGTTATCCAATGGTCAAAGTTCTCGGATACGGTATAAACGAAATCATCAACGGTTACCGTGTGTCCTGCGGCAGAGTAGTATCCGCACATAGCAACGTCCTTTGCGGGAGAGCCTGTAACGAATTTCTTTTCGACGTCGTTAAGCTCTATATATCTGCCTGTGGGAATATCATTGATTGCCTCCTGACGCTCCTTTACGGAGAAGGTAAACTGACCGTAGGGAATAGCGAACGTGGTGTGCAGACAGAAGGTATAGGGCATATTCTTATCGCCTATGTTCTTTATATCGAATTCCTGAGAAAGTCCGTCATCGTCTACCGAATACGTAACCGTCATTTCAAAATCGAAGGGATATACCGCACCGTTTTTGTTTACAAATTTCATAGTGATAGAGGTCTCACTCTGGTCAACTACGAAGAAGGGCTGGTAGAGAACAAGACCGTGAAGGTGAGAGTTTGTTCTCGGCTCGTTTATAGGCAGAGTGTAGTCAACGCCCTCGAAGCTGAATTTTCCCTCGTATGTTCTGTTGGCGGGAAGAAGGATAGGCGAACCCTGAAGATAAGGATTTGTAGCTATCTGGCTCTCGTCAACAAGCGGACGGAGAACGTTTTTTGAATTGTAAAGAAGGTAAACCAGATTGCCGCCGAGTCTTGGGCAAACGCCTGCGACCCAGGGGCCTTTTTTGAGAACGATAACGTCTTTCATATATAATTTCTCCTTAAATACTTGATGTATAAATTATACATTATTTATTTTTTATTGTCAATATGAAAATCAATCATCCGAGTAATTTTTGATGCCCTGCATTTTACTTATTTCTCTGAAGCCGTCGATCTCTCCTCGTTGAATTGCGCCGAATATTCTATA
Organism: Eubacteriales bacterium; assembly: GCA_045534135.1. Lineage (GTDB taxonomy): Bacteria > Bacillota > Clostridia > Oscillospirales > CAG-272 > HGM12713. The sequence continues at coordinate 551 of JAZSJE010000117.1, read as the reverse complement.
CCGTAAGCCTTTGTTTTCTCGCTCGAGTGACGCGAGAAGCTTTTTCATTTCCTCGCGCTCGGTATTGCCGTCCGCGGGACAGGTGGATTTTACTACGGGAAGCTCAGCCTTAGCGGCGAAATATCTTACGTCCTTTTCAGGCATGTAGAGCATGGGGCGGATAAGGGTGATCTCTGTGTTTGAAAGGTATGTTACGGGCTGGAAGCAGCCAAGTCTGCCCTCGTAGAAAAGATTGAGCATAAAGGTTTCCACAACGTCATCAAAATGATGCCCGAGAGCTACCTTGTTGCAGCCTATTTCCTTGGCATACCCATAGAGCGCACCGCGACGCATTTTTGCGCAGAGAGAGCAGGGGTTTTTCTCTTTTCTGACGTCGAAAATAACCTTTGATACTTGCGTGGGCACTATGTCATATTCTACGCACAAGTTGACGCAAAGAGCCTTTATAGGCGAAAAATCCGTGCCCTCAAATCCCATATCTATCGTTCTTGCGTACAGGTCGAATTTTTTAGGATAAAAGCGGCGCAGATCAGCCATGGCACAAAGAAGCG
>JAZSJE010000159.1:0-11813 GCA_045534135.1 Eubacteriales bacterium | reverse complement strand
GTAGCATAGTCATATGAATAGACACATTGCGTTATGTCGTTTTTTGCCAAAATTCCCGCGCAAGACGGATCAGTATATCCTAATATCAATATGGGAAGTGTTATTCCGCCATCACGCAAAATGATAGCTTCTTTTACGTTTGAAACGGCAAGGTATCCAGCACCCAGTTTTTCGTAAAGCTCGGCAACTCTTACAGATCCGTGCCCATAAGCGTCCGCCTTGACGGTACAACAGATAAGTGCATTTGAAGGCGTAATTTCACGTAAGAGTCTATAGTTATATTCCAATGCATCAAGGTCTATTTCTGCCCAAGCCCTTTTTTGCATGTAATTAAGTTCCATAAAAACCTCTGTTAACGTATTTTCTCTAAAAAATTATAGCAGAATTCACAAATTATGTCAATAAAAAATCTCCATTTTACTCTACAATAAAAAAATTAAAAATTTTTTCAAAAATATATGTACAAAAAACAATTTTTATGCTAAAATAATTATGTTGTAAAATATAAATTTTGTTTTAAGGAGCAGATTATGAAAAAGGTTTATGAAGGCAAAACAAAAGACGTTTTCGCACTCGACAACGGTAACGTATTACTCAAGTTCAAGGATGATTGCACGGGCAAAGACGGCGTATTTGATCCGGGCGAGAATTCCGTAGGTCTTAAGATAGAAGGTATTGGCAAAGCTAATCTTCAGACATCTATTTATTATTTTGAGCTTCTCAAGGAAGCAGGAATCAAGACCCACTACGTAAGCGCTAACGTTGATGACGCTACTATGGAAGTTCTTCCTGGTAAGGTATTCGGTCACGGTCTTGAGGTTATCTGCCGTCTCGTTGCTACCGGAAGCTTTATCCGCAGATATGGCGAGTACATAGCAGATGGAACTCCCCTTCCCGGCGGATACGTTGAGTGCACCTTCAAGAATGACGCAAAGGGCGACCCGCTTGTAACCGGCGAAGGTCTTGTTGCGCTCGGCGTTATGACCGCAGAGATGTTTGAAAGCCTCAAGGCTCAGACTCTTGCTATCACCAAGATAGTTGCCGACGATCTCAAGACTATCGGTCTTGATCTTTGGGATATCAAGTTTGAGTTTGGCTATAACGGTGATGAGGTTATCCTCATTGACGAGATAGCATCAGGTAACATGCGTGTTTACAAGGATGGAGTTATTGTAAATCCCGTTGAACTCACCAAGCTCATTCTTAACAGATAATCATACTCATATTTAAGGAGCCGAAATCGGCTCCTTTTTTTAACCTTTTTTCTCCAAATTGCATACATTATCAATAACCGACCTTTTATTCGTTCTTTGGAGGATTTTATGTATCTCGAAATATCTACGGGCATTCTTCTCCCTTTAGTTGGAACTACACTCGGAGCGGGATGTGTTTTCTTTATGAAAAAGAGCTTAAATAATCGGCTTAAAGAAGCCATATGCGGCTTTGCGGGCGGTGTCATGATAGCAGCTGCCATATGGAGCTTAATAATTCCTGCCATAGAGCATGAAAGCTCCATGGCTCTTGGTCTTTTTTCATTTATACCTGCCTTGTGCGGTCTGTGGCTTGGGGTAATATTTTTACTTCTTGCAGACAAATTAATTCCCGAGCCAAGTCTTGATACACCTATTTCCAGCATAAGAGAAAACAAAATGCTTATTCTATCGGTATCTCTGCATAATCTCCCCGAGGGCATGGCAGTAGGTGTAATGTATGCAGCAATGTTATCAAGCGGTAATTTTGAAAATCTGAGTGCTGCCTTTGCGTTATCACTCGGTATAGCGGTTCAGAATTTTCCCGAAGGCGCAATAGTTTCTATGCCACTCGCAAGCGATGGAATGGCAAAACCCAAAGCCTTTCTTTACGGATTTTTATCAGGAGTTATAGAGCCCATCGGCGCTATTTTTACGTTGCTTGCGCTCTCTTTTGTTTTTCCGCTTCTTCCCTACCTTTTGGGCTTTGCGGCGGGGGCTATGATATATGCAGTAATGAAAGAATTGACACCGATAATAAATAAAGCTGAAAATTCAAATATAGGTATTATTTTCTTTGCCATAGGATTTTCCTTTATGATGACACTGGACGTAGCTTTAGGATAATGCCCTAACTTATAAATATTCAAAACAAAAAATAAAAATGCCAAGATAAATCTTGGCATTTTTTTAAAACATAGAAAGTTGGTCGGTTTCGCTAAGATTATCAAGCGCGTGATTTTGCTTGAGAACATCTATAACGCTTTTGGTAAGCTTAGCTCTCTTTTGAAGATCCTCAACCGAGAAAAACGGTTCCTTTTCTCTTGCTTCAAGAATGTTTGCGGCTGCGTTTTCTCCAAGCCCACCCAGTGCCGAGAACGGCATTCTGATAGCACCGTTTTCAGGTACAAATGCGTAAGAGTGCGACTTTTCAATATCAACGGGTAAAAATCTGATTTTTCTTGCCATACATTCGTTCGCAAGCTGAAGCGAGGATATAGATGCTATCTCTTTTGGAGATGCCTCTTTTCCGCGCTTTTCTATATCCTTGATCGTGGCTACAACATTGGCTCTTCCTTTACCTATAATAGCCGCATCAAATCCACCGGGGGCAACGGTAAACATAGCACAATAATAGGCTATCGGGATATGGACCTTATACCAGCCAAGGCGTATTGCGGACATAACGTATGCCGCCGCATGAGCCTTAGGGAACATGTATTTTATCTTCTTACAGGAATCTATATACCAATCGGGGACATTGTGATCATGCATTGCCTGCTCCCAATCAGGTGTAAGCCCCTTTCCCTTTCTTACGCTCTCCATAATTTTAAAGGACATAGCGTTGTCAACTCCGTAACGGATAAGGTCATTCATTATATTGTCACGGCATCCGATAACCTTAGAAATATCGCATATACCCGCCTTTATAAGCTCGTCCGCATTTCCGAGCCACACTCCTGTTCCATGTGTGAGTCCCGAGATCTGAAGCAGATCCGCAAAGTTTTTGGGCTTTGCGTCAACGAGAACCTGCTGCAAGAAATGTGTACCAAATTCAGGCAAACCAAACGTTCCTATCGGTGCGTCTATATCCTCGGGCTTTATTCCCAAAGGAGCCGTGGAATGGAAAAGCTCGTATACCGCGGGATCATTCATTGGGACATCCATGACGCTTGTATTAGAGAATTTCTCGAGCCATTTATATTTGGTAGGAATATCGTGCCCAAGCTCGTCAAGCTTAAGTATGGTATCATGCAAATACGAAAAAGCAAAGTGCGTTGTAACAATATCGGAATTAGGATCATCCGCGGGATGCTGAACAGGCGTAAAATCATATACCTCGTACTCTCTGGGAACAACGATTATTCCACCTGGATGCTGACCTGTCGTACGCTTTACTCCTACGCAATTTTCAATAATGCGCTCCATTTCTGCCTTACCTATGCTTACACCCTTACTCTCAAAATACTTAGCGACAAATCCGTAAGCTGTTTTATCTGCAAGAGTACCAAGCGTTCCAGCTCTGAATACGTTTTCAGCACCAAAAAGCTCCTCGGTATATTTATGCACCTTTCCTTGTACGTCACCCGAGAAATTAAGGTCGATATCGGGTGATTTATCTCCATAGAAACCAAGGAATGTTTCAAAAGGTATGTCATGACCGTCTGCGCTAAGCTTAGTATTGCAATGCGGGCAGTATGCGTCGGGAAGGTCAAATCCCGATCCAACGCTTCCGTCAGTAAAGAAATTAGAATACTGGCACTTAGGACAGTAATAGTGCGGTGGCAGAGGATTAACCTCTGAAATTCCCGCCATTGTAGCAACAAACGACGATCCAACCGAACCTCTGGAGCCTACAAGATAGCCTTGACTTTCACTATACCAAACAAGCCTTTGCGCTATCATATAAAGCACTGCAAATCCGTTTTTTATGATAGACGTCAGCTCTTTATCAAGTCTGTTCTTTACTATATCTGGCACAGGATCACCATACATTGCCTTTGCGCGTGTCCAGCATTTTTCCTGAAGCTCTTCCTCGGCGCCCTCCATTTTAGGTGTGTATGATCCCTTAGGTATTGGACGTACATCACCTATCATATCGTTTATAAGGTTTGTATTCTCAACAACAACCTCATATGCCTTTTCTTCACCCAGGTATGCGAACTCCTCAAGCATTTCCTCGGTAGTTCTGAAATAAAGATTTATATCTCTGTCAAAATCCTTGAACTTCATTCCCGCAAGAAGTATCTTTCGGTATATCTCATCCTCCTTGTTAAGAAAATGAGCATCGCAGGTAGCCACGACGGGCTTATCGTACTTTTCTCCAAGAGCCACTATCTTGCGATTAAGGTCTCGTAGCCCCTCATCGTCGGCGACTCTACCCTCAGTAACAAGAAATCTGTTGTTGCATATAGGTTGAATCTCAAGGTAGTCGTAGAAACTTACTATTTCTTCAATTTCTCTTTCGGGCTTTCCGTCAAGAATCGCACAGAAAAGCTCTCCTGCCTCACACGCAGAACCTATAATAAGTCCTTCTCTGTGCTTTTCTAGCACTGTCTTGGGAATTATGGGCTGTCTTCGGTAATAGTTCAAATAGCTCGTGGAAATAAGCTTGTAAAGATTTTTCAAGCCCTCCTGGTTTTTTGCCAGAATTATCTGGTGATAGGGCTTAAGCGTAAGAGGGTTTGCGTTTGCGCTAAACTCATTCTGAAGCTCTTTGAAATTTTTGATATCCGCCACCGACATCTGCTCCGACATCTTAAAGAATATTTTAGCAAGAGTTTCGGCATCATCGCAAGCACGGTGGTGCTGCAATTCCTCAAGCTTATAATGCTTGGCAAGCACGTCAAGCTTGTGTGATTTCAGCTCCTTATTTAAAAATCTCGAAAGTCCAAGCGTATCGAGATATGGAGATTCAAAAGGAATATTAAGCTCCTTTGCCGCAGCTCTTATAAAACTGATATCAAAATCAGCGTTATGTGCCATAAGTAAGCGATCGCCTACAAATTCAAGAAATTCAGGGAGAACATCATCAATCGTTCTTGCGTCAGCGACCATTTCATCTGTGATGGAGGTAAGCTCTACTATTTCCTGAGGAATTGGGCACTGCGGATTGACAAAGGTATTATAAGATTCTAAAATCTCTCCGTCTTTTATTTTTACCGCACCTATTTCGGTTATTTTGCAGTTAAGCGGAGAAAGTCCTGTAGTTTCTATATCAAAAACGACAAACTCCTCTGAAAAATCCCCCTCGCAATTTCCGTAAACAGCAGATGCGGTATCATTTACAAAGTATGCTTCCATACCGTAAATAACCTTCATTCCCGTTTTATCGGCAGCAAGCATCGCCTCGGGAAACCCTTGAACGTTGCCATGGTCGGTTATAGCAACCGCGGGATGACCCCACGCCTGAGCCGTTTTTATCGCAACATCAGGCGGGATGATTGCATCCATGGCTGACATATTAGTATGTAAATGAAGCTCTACTCTCTTTTTTGGCGCATTATCCTTACGTTTTTTCTTGGAAATAACGGCAATATCGGCATAGTTCATAAACAACTCTGTTTCATCATTTTTTTCGCCCTTGGTATAGCCGCGGACTGCTACTGACATGCCGTTTTTTATAGCGCCCGAAAGCTCGTCCGCATCTTCTGCTTCAAGAGAATATCTTTTTACAAAAATAGAAGAATTACCGTCAAAAATTCCGAAAGATACGTTAAATTTATCCCCGGCCCTGTTTGCTTCCTTGGTAAAGGCAAAAACTTGTCCTAAGAAAATAATATTTTTTAGCGGTCTTGTAACCGAAGAAATAAGAATAGGTTGGATATCAAAAGGAATTCCTATTACATATTGCGGCTCAGATATATCAAATACTGATGCACCGATACGTACAATTCCACCGTCTTCTTTTTCTATAGTTCCATTGTCGTAAACCGATGCAATTTTAGGAAGCTTTTCCTTCTCGGGCGCATTAGAATCAGGATTGCTTTCATCAACTGAATGTGCCGCAGAAGAATATCTTTTCTCAGCAGTGCTTATCTGTCTGTCAAGCTCCTCAACTCGTTGAGCATAATTGCTTGACATTTCCATTTCAGTTCTGCCGTCGTGACATATCTCAACGTGAATATCTATACCGAATTCACTACTGATTATTTTTTCTATTACCGTATGAGTCTGAGCATTTTCAAGTAGCATTATTCCGTATTTTGTAAACGGAATAGTTACAGTAAGATTTTTACCGTCAAGAGTATACTTATAATTGCCGAAAAATCCTCTTGCCACCAAACCTACTCGCTCCGCCTCAAGCAACACCTCGGGTATGTAATCATAGGAAAAAAGCTCTCTTGGGTACTGTGGCATTATCTTACAAAACTGAAGCTGATAAACATCTTTTATGGAATCCTCAATTTCATAAAGCTCGGATTTCGAAACCAAGCGTTCAAATTCGACATGTACTTCAATTATGCGTCTTTCTTTATTTATTCTCGAGCGCAAAACGGTTCCACGCTCCAATATACTTCTCTGACTTTCGGTGGGAATATATCTATTAAAAAGCTCTGCTAAGTTTTTTGCCATTTTTCCCTCCGTTAAACTAAAACTTCTTTATTTCATCAATAAGGCGTGAAACTATGTCACCCTCGGATATCTTTTCAACTATCTCGCCCTTTCGGATAAGAACAGCTTCTCCTTTTCCTCCCGCGATTCCAATATCTGCCTCTCGTGCCTCTCCCGGTCCGTTTACAACACAACCCATAAGCGCAACCTTTATAGGCTTTGAAGAAAGCCCCTCGGCCTTTACTCTTGATTCAAAATCCGCGACAAGTGATATAAGATCTATTTTAGTTCTGCCACACGTGGGACAGCTAACTATATTCATACCTGACTGTTCTTCAATTCCAACTGCGTTTATGATGCTCATAGCAGCATCTATTTCTTCCTCCGGCCTGTCTGTAAGTGATACTCTGATGGTATCTCCAATACCGTCACAAAGCAATGAGCCTATACCTACCGCGCTTTTTATAGACCCCTGCATCTTGCTTCCCGCCTCGGTAACACCAAGATGTAAGGGATATTCGCAACACTGTGCAAGCATACGGTTTGCCATTATCATATTGTACGGATCGGATGCTTTTATAGAGATAACTATATCAGAAAAATCATATTTTTCAAGCAGCGCGACATGATACATAGCGCTCTCGCACAATGCTTCCGCGCAAGGAGAGCCGTACTTAGCAAGTATATGCTTTTCAAGTGAACCGCTATTAACACCTATTCTTATAGGCGTTCCTGCTCTTTTGCATGCTTCAACCACCTGTCGTACTCTCTCATCATCGCCGATATTACCGGGATTGATTCGTATCTTATCCACACCGCACTCAGCGCATGCAACGGCAATTTTATAGTCAAAGTGTATGTCCGCGACTACGGGTATTGCTATTCCCTTTTCCTTGAGGTAAGGAATGGTATCAACAGCCTCAATATCCGGAACCGTTATTCTGACAATATTACACCCAAGATCCTCTAACGCCTTTATTTGTCTGTACGTAGCTTCTTTATCATGTGTATCTGTATTGGTCATAGACTGGATAGCGATAGGCATATTCCCGCCTATCGCTACGTTACCAATTTTTATTTTTTTAGCTTTTCTTCTTATATCGTTGTATATCATATTTTACCGTTAAATCTACAAAATCAATTTAAATACGTCTTTAAATGAAATAAATATCATAAACGCAAACAGGAGTATGATTCCTATGAAATTTATATATCCCTCGACTTTTCTATTTATAGGACGGCCTATTACTCCCTCTATACCAAGGAACAGGAAACGTCCTCCGTCAAGCGCGGGAAGCGGAAGAAGGTTTACAACTCCTAAGTTTATTGAAAGCACGGATATTATATAAATAAAGCTTATCCAGCTGGTCTGAGCGGCATCTCCCACTACCTGAGCCACACCTATCGGTCCCGATATTGCCTCCATGCCAAAGCGTCCCGTTATCATTCCAATAAGCGAATCATACACCATCTTCACCGTAGAAACCGACCTAAAGAATGTCTGTTTTATTATACTGAAAAAGGTTCTGCTTTCCTCATAAGTGGCAAAATCCACAACGCCAAACGTTGCTCCGTCTGCCGTAGTGGTGGCAAAAGAAACGTCCTTAAGCATTTTTTCTTCACCGTTGCGCTCCACAAGAATATCTATAGGCTGATATCCCTTGTTTGAAACCTCGTAAACAACCTCGTTATAGCTATGAACGGAGGTTCCCCCTACCTCGAGAATCTCGTCACCGACCTGAAGCTGAGTATTTGAAACAGAACTCTGAGCGAATCCTGAAACTGTAGTAGAATGAATTGGGCCTTGAAAAAGAACGACTGCGAGCATAAGCAAAAAGCCGAGCAAAAAGTTCATAAGAACTCCCGAAACTACAATTATCATTCGTTTCAAAACACCCTTTTTGCAAAATGCGTTCTCGTCCTCTGAATCCTCGTCCTCGCCCTCCATACTGACAAAGCCACCGATAGGAAACAGTCTTAGCGCATACCGTGTATCATATTTTTTCGATCGCCAGGAAAAGAGCGTAGGTCCCATACCTACAGCAAATTCCTTGACAGTTACACCGCAACGTCTTGCCGCAAAGAAATGACCGAATTCGTGAACGAATATCAGCACTCCAAAGACAAAAATCATTATCAATGCATAAAAAAGAACTGTAAGAACAGTATTCATTGATCAAAATCCTTTCAGCCTTGAGCCTCTCAAAGCTTCAATATTTTTTTAGTAAGCACCCTAGCCTCTCTGTCAAACGATATTATCTCATCTAAAGAGTGTGCTTTAGCTGCGCTTGTGAGTAGGCAAACCGTTTCGCCTACAGACTCGGCAATCTGATAAAATTCGATATTTCCGCTAAGGAAAGCTCCCACCGCAACTTCATTTGCCGCATTAAGAACAGCAGGCATAGCGCCTCCCTTTGAAATACAATCGTACGCACATTGTAATAGCGAAAAGGTTTTAGGATCGGGCTGCTTAAATGTAAGATGTGAAAGCGAGAATAAATCGAGCTCAGGGATTGCCGCAGTCACCCTGTCGGGATATGCTACCGCATATTGTATACACAGTCTCATATCGGGAACAGACATCTGTGCTATTATGCTGTTATCAATATATTCCACCATTGAATGTATTATACTTTCTCGGTGAACCACTACCTGTATTTGTTCGGGTGACACTCCGAAAAGATGGACCGCCTCGATAACCTCAAAGCCCTTATTCATAAGTGTAGCAGAATCTATGGTTATTTTCTGTCCCATACTCCACGTCGGATGCGCAAGAGCCTGCGAAATGCTGATGTTTCTTAGCTGATCCTTGGTATAACCAAAGAACGGTCCGCCCGATGCAGTCAACAAAATCTTTTTTATCTCTTTTTTCTGTCCTGATTTCAAGCATTGGAATATCGCGCTGTGCTCGCTGTCAACAGGAAGGATCTCTACGCCCTTCTGCGCGGCTCTGGACATAACTATCTCACCCGCAACAACCAGAGATTCTTTATTTGCAAGCGCAAGCCTGCAACCAGAATCTATAGCAGCTAACGTAGGTACAAGACCTGCCTCGCCTATAATAGAGTTTACTACCGTATCCTGTTTGTTCTCTGCTATCATCTGGCATATACCCGACTCGCCAGAATATACTTTTACATCTGTATCAGCAAGGCGTATGCGAAGCTCTCTCGCAGCAGTCTCATCTGCCATAGCAACAGCCTTAGTGCCAAGTTTTCTTGCCTGTTCTTCAACTCTCAAGAAATTTCTGTTTGCACTGATTGCACTGACCGCTAATCCAAATTTTTCGGCGACATCAATCGCCTGCTCACCGACAGAGCCTGTTGAACCAAGAACGGCTATTGTTTTCTTTGAAAATTCCATTTTTATCTCCGAATTACATTAACGGTATATTTACCAGCTCAGAGAACATGCAAAGCGCGGCAAGAGCAAAAGAAACCGCAAGAATAGAGTCAACTCTGTCAAGCATTCCACCATGCCCCGGGAAAAGCTTTCCATAATCCTTCACACCGTAATGTCTTTTTATTACAGACATAATAAGATCTCCTACCTGAGAAATTACAGATATAATAACTCCGCCGACTGCGAGGAATATAAAGTTTGCATTGCATCCAAAGCTGTTAGCGATAATACCCATCACCACAAATCCAAGGGCACAGAAAAGAATTCCGCCAATGCTGCCCTCAATCGTTTTTTTAGGGCTTACAGACTCAATAAGCTTATGTTTTCCAAAGAACACACCTGTAAAGTATGCAAAAATATCGGTTATCCAAGCACCTATGAATATAAGGAAATAGAGATAATTTCCTCTGTTCCCAAAATCTCTTATATAGATCACCATATTCAGAGCTGTAATTATGTAAGCTGAGGTAACAAAGGATGCTACGGCATCCTTATATGCGAGCTTGCCCTTTGACCATATGACAAGCGCAAAAAGATACACAACGTAAAGGCTTGCGCATATAAATGCTATCATTACAAGTCGGCTATAATCGACCGTTCTCATAAGTATAGGAAACGTCAGCGCAGCTGCATAAAGCGGTAAAGATATTGCAAAATTCTTATGCAGACCCATGCATCTGAACATTTCAAAAAGGCAAAGCAAGGTCGCTAAGCTAAGTGCAATCGGGAAAACTAAGGTATCCGAAAACCAAAGTATAGGAAGCAAAACTATCGTGGCGCAAACAGCAGTTATAATTCTTTTTAACATTTTATACGTCCTTTCATACTCCGCCAAATCTTCGCTGGCGACGATTAAATTCCTCTAGTGCTTTATCAACATCCTCTGCGGTAAGGTCAGGCCAAAGCTTATCGGTAAAATAAAGCTCTGCATATGCCGCCTGCCAAAGAAGAAAATTAGATATTCTTATATCTCCGCCTGTTCTCACTATCATATCAAGCTCGGGAGATTCTTTTGTATAAAGTGCTTTTGATATATCCTCCTCGCGCACCTTATCTGCTCCTGACGCCAAAAGCTGATTAAACGCATTTGTGATCTCGCTTCTTCCGCCATAATTTATAGCAAGGTTAACTATTCTTGTATGGTGCGCGGATATTTTTTCGATATCCTCCATTTTTTTACGCAAGGAGGGAGAAAATGGAGCTTTATCACCAAGGAAAATAAATCTTACCTTCTTTTTCCCACTCTTTATCTGCTTTTCACACTCATCAAGATAATTATCAAGTAAATTCATAAGTGCGTTTACCTCTTTGTCAGACCGCTTCCAATTTTCAGTCGAAAAAACATAAAAGGTCGCTGCTTCAATATTAAGCTCTGCGCATCTGTCAAGTATTTTTTCAAATGTCTTAGCACCTGCTCTGTGACCGTATTCACGCGGCATTCCACGTTTTTTAGCCCATCTTCCGTTTCCGTCCATAATGAAAGCTATGTGCTTAACGGAACACTCAGGAGCCTCGGTAATTTTTTTACTCATATACAGCCCTCACGTAATAAATAGTAAAAAAGCAAGGACGGGCTATGCACCCGCCCTGCTTGCGTTAAAGTCAGATCTGCATGATTTCCTTTTCTTTTTTAGAGGTAACTGCATCAACCTCTTTGATGTACTTATCGGTAAGATCCTGAACAGACTTTTCAGACGTCTTCTGCTCATCCTCGGTCATCTCGCCGTCCTTCTTCATCTTCTTGCAAAGATCGTTGGCATCACGTCTTATGTTACGGATAGCTACCTTTGCTTCCTCTCCCATCTTCTGAACCTGCTTTACAAGCTCCTTACGGCGCTCCTCGGTAGGCTGAGGAAATACAAGGCGGATAACCTTACCGTCGTTGGT
>JAZSJE010000219.1:0-6623 GCA_045534135.1 Eubacteriales bacterium | reverse complement strand
CTCAAGAACACCAAGGAAGGACGCTATCATATCGGGTAGTGTTGCCTCTTCGCTCAAAAGCTCGTTCAGCGATGCCACTCCTTGCCTTTCAATCTTTCTTATGATAGAAACTATTTTTATCTCAACGGGGATGATAGGCTTACTTATCATTGGCTTAAAGGTCGTTGTAGCCGCGCGCTCCATAGCGTTGTTATAGGCTATTATTCGGCGCACCGCCGCACAGAGCGCGGTGACGTCCTGATCGTGAACGTAGGTTTTGTCGACCGATATTTCGTCGGTATCCTTGACCATACGTCCGCTGTAAAACGCATACATAGGCGTGAGCTTTTGCACAGCTTCTTTTGCCTGTGAGTAGCGCAAGAGCGCGTCGGTAAGCGTTGCTCTGGGGTCCTCTGTGCTTTCCTCGGGCTTCGGGAGAAGCATTTTGCTCTTTATAAGCATAAGCTCGCTCGCCATTACGATAAACTCCGAGGCGACCTCCATATCCAGCTCCTGCGCCTTTGTGATGTACTCGACGTACTGGTCGCAGATGAGGGCTATGGGAATGTCGGTGATGCTCACTTTATTCTTTTGTATCAGAGTCAGCAGAAGGTCAAGAGGACCCTCAAACTGATCAAGTTTATAGGTAAGCTCGTTCATAATACCTCGGTGTAAAATTGTGTTTACTTAATGAAGAACAATATTATGTCAAAGAGTCTGCATATATATTCTGTGATAAAGTTGATCAGGGTGGATACTATCTGTATTGGCAGATATTGCTCGAGCAGGAGATATACGAAAAATCCTATAGTTATATACTGCTCGTACTGGATCATCTTGAAATACGCGTTTGGCGGAAGGAAGCTATACAGAACCTTTGAGCCGTCAAGAGGAGGAATGGGAAGCAGATTAAATACGGCAAGGCCGAGATTGAGCCAAATTCCGCTTGAGAACAGAAGTACAAGAAAATCTGTGACTCCGAGATCAGCGCCATTCCTCATTTTTATATATACACCAAGATCGTTTACACCTGCCGACACGACAGTAAGCTTATATGCAGCTGCAAATATGAAGGCTAATATAATATTTGAAATAGGTCCTGCCAGGGCGCAAAGCATCGTATCCCTGCGGGGCTTTTTGAAATATCTCGTGTTTATCGGCACGGGCTTTGCCCAACCGAACCCGAAGCAGAGCATCGCAAGAAATCCAAAGGGATCGAGATGCTTCAATGGGTTGAGTGTAAGTCTGCCCATATATTTTGCGGTTGGGTCACCAAGCTTGTTTGCTATGAATCCGTGCGCCATTTCGTGCACGCAGAGCGCGAGAAGTATTATGGGGAGAGCCAGCAGGACAGAAGTTATGGCAAATTTGAGATAATTTGCATCTCCCAATCTTAATGCGGATAAAAGGTCAAATAACATGATTTTCTCCTTAATTTAAAATCAGAAAACGTCGTTTCTCACAATGTCCTCATAGCTTTCTCTGCGCACAGCCACGCGAGCCTCACCGTCCTTGACCATTATTACGGGCGGGCGGGGAAGTCTGTTGTAGTTTGACGCCATAGAGTAGTTATATGCTCCCGTTACGAGGACTGCCATAATATCGCCTCTCTCGGGCTTTTGCATGGGCATGTCCTCACCGAGCAGATCGCCCGACTCACAGCAGCGACCCGCGAGTGTAGCTCTGTAATCACGGGGCATTGACGCCTTGTTTGCGACAAGCGCGGTGTAGCGCGACTGATAGAGCGCGTATCTTGGGTTATCTGGCATACCGCCGTCAACAGAAACGTAATTTCTAAAGCCGGGTATTTCCTTTACCGAGCCTACGGTGTAGAGGGTAGCTCCTGCCGCGGCAACCAGCGAGCGTCCGGGCTCGAGGATTATGCGAGGCATGCTTATGCCCTGCTCGGCACAGTAGGAACGGATTATCTTTGCTATATCGGCAATTGCCTTTGCGTAGTCTATCTCTCTGTCGTCCTCGGTATAGCGCACTCCGAGTCCTCCTCCGAGGTTGAGCTCTCTTATCTCGAAATCGCACTCTGCCTTGATGTCCGAGATAAATCGGATCATAATGTCGGCAGCGTCGGCAAACGGGTCGATATCAAATATCTGCGATCCTATGTGGCAGTGCAGACCGATAAGGTCGACACCGTCGGTGGAGATCGCCTTTTTTACTATCTCCATAGCCTGTCCGGTAACGATGGCAGAGCCGAATTTCGAGTCAACGTTACCCGTAACTACAGCTCTGTGCGTATGTGGGTCTATTCCGGGAGTTATTCTGAGTAATATGCCCTGGGTAACACCGCGGCGCCTTGCCTCTGCCGAAACAGCCTCAAGCTCGTCAAGATTGTCGACCACGAAGCGTCCGACACCCATATCCATCGCGTCGCGGATATCGCGGTCGGTCTTGTTATTGCCGTGAAAATATATGCGCTCTGCGGGGAAGCCTGCTACCTTTGCCGTGTAAAGCTCACCGCCGGACACACAGTCCACGCCCATACCCTCCTCTGCGGCTATCCTATAGATGCCCGTAAAGCAGAGTGCCTTTGAAGCGTAGAGAGGGAGCGCATCGGCTCCGAATTCGGCAACAGCTGCCTTGCGGTAGGCGCGGCAATTTGCTCTTATTACGTTTTCGTCAAGTATATACGCAGGGGTACCAAAGCGTTCGGCGAGCTCAACCGCATCGGCGCCGCCTATGGTCAGATGCCCCTTTTTGTTTACATCAAAATGGTTGTGAATTATCATAAAAGTACCTTTGAAATATTTCAGCTTTCTGTTTTTATATCACTGAGCTTTGTTGGAACAGCGGTCACGAGTGACGGCTCGAGATGATCGACTATGTCAACTTTTATGGGACGAATAGCTCCGTTTTCGTATTCAAAAATGCTTAATGCCGAGTTGCGAACAAACTGTACGTCACCTATTCTCTCAGCGCCCCAGCCTCTTGAGAAGCAGTCGATAGCTCTTACGGGAGTTGCGTGAGTTGCCAGAAGAATGGTCTTGCCGTCGTTTTCCTTCGCAAGCTCGCATACGAACGCGACTATTCTGCTATATAGCTCGGCAACCGATTCTCCATCGGTGCATCTTGCGTTTGCTATGTCCATTCTCCATGTGGTGAATGCCTCGGTGTAGGTCTTGAAGATGTCGTCGACCTTCATGGCCTCCCAGCTTCCCGCGAATATCTCGCGAAGCCCCTCGGTGTCGTTTATCGGTAAACCGAATTCACGTGCTATCGGAGCTGCTGTGTTATGCGCTCTGAGCAGGTCGCTTGAATATATAGCATCGGGATGCTCACCAATTTTACGCAGATATTTCGCGGCACATTCCGCTTGCTTTCTGCCAAGCTCGGTCAGATCGAAATCGCTGTGACCCGCAAATCTGCTTTCAAAATTTGCCTGGCTTTGACCGTGACGTATCATTATAATTCTTGTCATATTTTTGTGTAGCGGAAGATGGTCTTCCACAGTTCCTCCTTGCCTTCTCCCTTAAGCGCGGAGAAGGGGATTACGGGTGCACCGCCAACGAGAGGGTGCGCTGCGATCGCTTCGAGGTTTTTCTTTCGCTCGGTGGCATTCAGCTTGTCTGTTTTTGTGGCAACTACCACAAACGGAAGCTCTGCTGCCGAGAGATACTCAAGCATCATTTCGTCATCCTTTGTGGGACCTATGCGGCTGTCTACAAGCTGGATAACAAGACCTAAGCGGTCGATGTTTCGGTTAGATGTAAAATATCCGTCAGTGAGTGCCGACCATTGCTTTTTGTCCTCAAGCGTGCGCTTTGCGAAGCCGTAGCCTGGCAGGTCTACGAGAAAGAGCTTTTTGTCGACCTCATAAAAGTTTATCGTTATGGTCTTTCCCGGTGCGGAGCTGACACGCGCTAAGCTTTTTCTGCCGAGCAGGGAATTTATAAGAGAGCTTTTGCCTACGTTGGATCGGCCCGAAAAGGCTACCTGAGGAATAGGATCGCTGGGTATCTGACGAGGCTGCCCCGCGCTTATTTTGAGAATGACATTCTGAGTGTTTAATGCCATTTTGTACCTCCAAAGGGGATTATTTTGAGCTTTTTTCGGCTCTTGCGGGCAGGATATGCTCGGTGCGTGCGCGAGGAGCGACAAATTCGTTCTTGCTGCCCTCAGCCCTTTTGCTTTCCGTAGTGCCTGTAAGCTCGGTGCAGATCGCGTGGCGAAGAACGTCGCTTATCTTTCTGCAGGGAATGAAATTGAGTCCGTCAAGCACAGCCTTGTCAAGCTCGTCAAGATTTCTCATATTGTCCTCGGGAATGAGTACGTCGCGCACACCGTAGGTAAGTGCCGCCATAGTCTTTTCCTTAAGACCGCCGATCGCAAGAACGTTGCCGCGGAGCGATATTTCGCCCGTCATTGCTACGTCGCGTCTGACGGCTCTCTTACAAAGAGCGCTGACAAGAGCGGTAGTCATAGTAACACCCGCTGAGGGTCCGTCCTTGGGGACCGCGCCCTCGGGGAAATGAATGTGTATATCCTTCGTTTTATAGAAGTCCTGCTCAATGCCGTACTCCGACGCAATAGAGCGGACATAGCTGACGGCAATTTTTGCCGATTCCTTCATTACCTCGCCTAAAGAGCCCGTAAGCTCGAGCTTTCCGCTTCCCTCAAGCACTGCGACCTCAACCTTGAGAACGTCACCGCCTGCCTCGGTATAGGCAAGTCCGTTTACAACGCCTATCTCATCAAGGTCGGATATCCTTTCGGGAACGAGCTTGCGCGGTCCTAAGTACTCGGCAACGTTTTCTGCCTTTACGCTGATGCATTTGAGATCTTTATTTTCAACGAGATTTTTAGCGCCCTTGCGTGCGATATCGGCAATGCGACGCTCAAGGCTACGTACGCCCGCCTCTCTGGTGTAGTAGTCGATTATCTCTCCTATTGCCGAGTCACTCAGGCGGAGCATTTTGCGGTCAAGACCGTGGCGCTTAAGCTGCTTTGGCACAAGATGATGCTTAGCTATTGCCATCTTTTCGGTTTTGGTGTAGCTCTTAAGCTCGATTATCTCCATTCTGTCAAGAAGGGGCTTCGGCACTGTGTCAAGCGTATTAGCGGTGGCTATGAACAGGCAGCCCGACAGATCTACGGGGAGCTCTACAAAGTGGTCACGGAATGCGTGATTTTGCTCTGCGTCAAGCACCTCAAGAAGTGCGGATGAGGGATCTCCGTGATTGTCACGGGTGAGCTTATCTATTTCGTCAAGAAGCATAAGCGGATTGCTCGTCTTTGCCTGAATAAGAGCGTTCACGATACGTCCGGGCATAGAGCCGATATAGGTCTTTCTGTGACCTCTTATATCTGCCTCGTCACGTACACCGCCGAGCGATACGCGCACGTATTTGCGCTTCATGGCTCTTGCGATAGACGCGGCGACCGAGGTCTTTCCGACACCGGGAGGTCCTACTAAGCAGATTATCTGATTTTTAAGATCGGGATTGAGCTGCTTTACCGCGATATACTCGAGAATTCTTTCCTTTACCTTTTCAAGGCCGTCATGATCGGCATCAAGTATTTTTCTTGCCGCCTTTACGTCAAGTCTGTCCTTGGTGGTAATGCTCCACGGTATCTCAAGACAGGTGTCAAGGTAGGAACGTATAACGGTAGCCTCGGATGATCCGAACGGAGTTTTCTGCATTCTGTCAGCTTCCTTAAGAAGCTTTTCACGAACCTCGTCGGGACATTTGAGCGCTGCGATCTTGTCGAAATATTCGTCAGCCTCGTCGCTCTCGCCAAGCTCCTCGCGAATAACGCGTACCTGCTCGCGCAGGTAGTATTCCTTCTGATTCTGATTGAGATTTGAGCGCACCTTTTTGTGTATCTTCATTTCGCAATCAAGAAGCTCAGCCTCCTCGCGGATGAGAGCTATAAGAAGCTCTATGCGGCGTACGGGGTCGAAGCATTCAAGCACCTTTTGCTTGTCCGTGTGCTTTACAAGCACGTTTGAGGCAATAAAATCTGCCAGAAGCCCGGGGTTTTTAATTGCTCTTGCGGTGGACAGCATATCGTCGCTTACAGAGGGCAGGTTCGCGGTAAGATGCTCTGCCTCGCTGAGTATGGCGCGGCAGAATGCCTGACTTTTTACCGAATCCTCGTCTGAGAGCGAAACGGTCTTGCATATAGCCTCGGCGCATATGTAGTTAGCAAATTGATGAAATTCGGTAACTGCCGCGCGTGAGTATCCCTCCGTGATTATACGCATATTACCCTCTGGGGTCTTTACCGACTGCTTGATCTTGCAGACCGCGCCTACTCTGAAAAGAGCGGAGGGGGTGATCTTTTCTGCCGAGAGATCCGAGATCGAGCAAATAAGCACGGGCGAGTCGGTCTCAAAAGCTGCCTCCGCGGCATGTATGCAAAGCTCGTCACTAAGCTCAAAGCTAAGAGTGACGCCCGGGAAAGCCACGGCACCCTTAAAAGCTATAACAAGCAGTGTGATTTGTTCAACTTTTTCTATGTATTTTGCCATTTAAATATCCTTTAGGTTTCCTTTCGGGGGTAGTGTCCGTCAAAAATGGACAGACTTTTCAATATAATATATATTATACCACATTTCAAAATAAATTTCTACCCTTTTAATAAATATTTCACATTTGCTTTTTTCTCCTACTTTTCTTGAAAGAAAA
>JAZSJE010000215.1:0-13055 GCA_045534135.1 Eubacteriales bacterium | reverse complement strand
CTATTATCGGCTTTTTTACGCTGTTCCTTATGCTCCACGGCAATCTGCCTCGCTCTGAATTGATTATCGTCTGCTCCGCACTGTCCGCAAATACGTAATCAAGAGAGCCCCATTCATCACGTATCCTTCTGCAAAAGCTGTCAAGAGCGTTGATAACAAAATCCACGCTCGTGCCCTTTGCCTCATATTCCTCAGCCTCAAGCACATAGAGCGTTTTCATATCCCTTGATATTGCTGTGGCGCAGAACGCATGCTTTGATCTGCTTCCACCAAAGTCCTGCCCTACACAGATATAACCAATATCCCCCTTTGGAACATCGGAGACCTCTATCATATATGACTGCTCGTTTTCCGCAAAGCTCTGATATATGAGCCCCTCGGCAAGCGCCCACTCGCCAAGGATATATCTCTGATAAAATACGCCCGTATGCTCCCTGCAAAGCTCCTCACATACGGTCTTATCCAGAAACGGATTATCGAATATTGAATATTGCTGATAGAACACATCCGCGTCCGAATCGATAAACGCCTTTACCCAATGCTCAGGACCCTCGGGATTGCACGTGCCGTCAAAGCATGAATATGGCTTATCAAGACGTGATTTGAGCATCTCGAACACCTCTCTGTTCCACGTTACTATCTCATCGCCGTAGCAGTATTTGAGCGACGCGCCTCTCAGAGCATCCACTTGCCTTATGCTGTCAGCACCAATGCAGTACGCCTTCTCTCCAAACAGCTCGACCGTGCTGTCATGCCTTATATCCGACACAAGAGCTGCCGTCCATATCCTTTGCATAGGCTCTATCACATTTCTCTGAAGCGTGCTTCTTGTATTGCCGAGCAGCACTATCAAGCCTTCCTTGCCGCGCAGAGCGCGTATCCTGCGAGGTATCATGTAATAGTCAAGATAAGTCTTGCCCGAGCGTGTTGCGCCGCATTTTATATTCCATCTGTGAAACGGCTCGTTCCAGAAGCATGCCTGCTTTTTACTGAGCCTCATCATCCGATTCCGACGCCTCTTCCGTATCGCATACCTGCGCCGCCTCACGGTCTATACCGCCGAGTATCGTATCAAGCCTTTCCATAACAGCCTCCGTGCTCTTATCTCTCTCGGGCGGCTCGACCGTTTTCTTTATGACCTCATAAGCGTACGTGTTGCCGCATATCGCCTTATAGATCATCCCCGCTATCATTGCCTCCTGATAGGTGATGCTATCCTTCTGATAGCCGTTCCTTTGTATCTGCTTTAGCAATTCAGGATCGCTTATGACAGTTCTGAGCATATCGCTCGCCGCTTCCTTGAATGCCTTTTTCTTTCTCCTTGACTCTCCGCTGCGTCTGCCGCCCCTTGAGGCTATCTCCTTTTGCTCTGCATCCGTTCGCTTGCTCATCGGGATCAGATTCTTCTCATTTGCCACAGCGCTCCTCCCTTTTTTGTCTTATAGCTCGGCTCTCCCATGCTTTTGCGTTCAAAAAAGATCCGCTCTCACTACCGTTACCGATAGTAAAAGCGGACCTAACTTCAATATGCCACAGCTCATTATGCTGTACCTCGAGCCGTGTAAGCTGTCTTTTTAATAATTATAGCATATGTTTTGAGCCAACGAATGACAACAATCATTCTATGGTAAGCCCTCTTATCACCGCAAACAGCTTTCTTGCGTATCTGAGCCACCTGTATACGGTCCTTTCATTTACGGGCAAGGATACAGCATACGCACGCACTCTGCCCGCTATACGCCGATGGGACGGACGCCCCTGACACAGTCCGAAATACACAAAGCTTACAGCGTTTGCTATATCCGTGCCGTTCCTTGCCGCCACATCGATGTCGATACCGTTCATAGGAATATCTCCTAAAAGCATAGACAGCATCCTGTCCACAGCATCGATATCCTCAAGCAGGGCTCTTTTTCTTCTGAGCTCATTCTCTGCCGCCTTTGTTATAAGCTCGGGGCTCTTGCCGCAAAGACGGTCATATATGCTCCTACGCAAGCGCTCCTCATACTCAGCTCTCGACGGACATCCGAGCCTTGCGTATCTTATCATGGCGTGTGTGGCGTATTCTCTTGTATTATCAACAGATCCGTTCAAGTCCTACGTCCTCCCATTTGCATCCACGCTATAACTGTTCTCCGCCAAGGAAATCCTCCTGCGCGCGTCTCAGACTCGCCTCGAAAAAGTCATCCATGACATAGCTCTTCTCTCCCGAGTGCTCTATGCCGTCCTCCTCCGCCCATGAGAGTATCGCGGCATAATGATCCTCATATCTGTAGCCCTTGGAGCGAAGCTTTATCGAGAAGATATTTATCAGCCTTTGCGCATTAGTACCGAAGCGTGCCTCAAGAGCGGAGTGCTCCTCCCTTGTGAGCATCACGTTTGAGAACTCTCCGTATGCGCATGCTTCCGAGGGCGAGCTCTCCTCCCCGTACTCTCTTATCTCATCCGCTTCGCTTAGCTCCTCTTCCCTTTTTTCTTCTTCGCTCGTCTTATGTACCTCACCCGCTGTCACAGGGGGTACTATACCCTCCTCACGCGTGTCGTACTTAGCCGCCATCCTGCCACCCAATGAGCCCGCGAGGCGGTTGTTTATCTGAGGTATTATAAGCGCTATGATGGTCTCTATTATCGGATCGCCCTCGTGAGGCGGCACCTTGATCTCACCGTTGCTCTTCTGATAATCGAGCAGCTCAAAAAAGAGCGTATAGCAGTCGACGGGGTCAAGACGCCTGAATACCGTCTCCCAGTTATAGTCGAACAAAAAACCCTTGCTCAGATTATAGCCCTTTTTAGTTTTTTTGTTCTTCTTGATCATCGTCCGCTCCGTTCTATCCGAGGCACAGCGTAAGCCTCAAGCGTAAAAGCCGATGCCCAAATGAGCTCATAGCATCCCCTCCGAACGCTCCATGCGCGCTCCGCAGAACGGGCAGTAATTCATGTAAAAGAGCTTGTCACTGCGCTTCCTTGCGCTCTGCCAGTGCGAGCACTCCGAGCAAATAAATATATCCTTTGTTCGCCCCTTGTATTCTTCATCTCGTATCCATCTTCCCATTTTTGCCTTTTCCTCGTTTTTCACTTTATCTCTCCTTATGCTTTACTGCGCGATGACCGTTATGTATTACTCCTTATCCGCACTTATGCTCTCTATGTAATATTCGGTATCACCTCCGACGCTGTATTCTGTCATAAGCTCCGCCATTATCTGCCATATCCTGTAAGGATCAGGCTTGTTAGTACGTATTATGATCGGCACATCCGATCTGCTCCACGGCATAGATTCATCCTCCGACTTTTTTGATAGTATATTATATGCGCAACAAGCCTGTCCTACGAGCTTTGTCTCATATTCCCCTTAAGACGAGCTCATCCAATGAACAGCCCAACACATCTGCGATCCTCACCGCTAGCGCAAGCGATGGCTGCTTGTAGCCGTGTATTATGCCCGTTACCATTGCCTGCGACACAAATATCTGTTTTGCAAGCGTGTGATGGTTTAGCCCTCGCTCTTCCATTTTCCGCAAAAGCAACTCTTTATTCAACATTTCTTCTCCTTTCTCTTTACAAAAAATGCAAAGCATGATATAATAAAATTACTTGGTTATCGCGCAAATATATTATATCACTCAAAATGAGTGGTGTCAATATAAAAATTCACATTTTGAGTATTTTTATGTATTTATACAAAAAGTAATCACTCATTTTGAGTTTTTTGCGCAAAAAAACAAATTTTATGCTATAACAAAATGAAAGGGATACTCAAGGTGAACGATAATACTGTCGTAAATAATATAATCATGCTTCTCAAGCAGCAGCACAGAACTCAAAAGGAGCTCACAGAATATCTGGGAATCACGCCTAACGCCGTGACCGATTGGAAATCGGGAAGGATAAAGTCATACACAAAGCATCTCTCACGCATAGCCGATTTTTTCGGAGTCAGCACGGACTGTCTGCTCGGAGCTGAGGGCGGCTCGGATATGGCAGAGCTCTCCATGCACGAAAAGGCATTGATAATCGCATACCGCACACAGCCCGAGATACAAACGGCCGTTGACCGTTTGCTCGGCATTGAGGCGAACGGGTATGTCAACGTATATGCGGCGGCACATTCCGAGGACGAGCACCCTGACAGTATAATACGCATACGTCAGGAGCAGTGGAAAAGGATCAAGGAAGCTCCCGAAACAGATGAAACACTTATCTGATGGAGTATGTACTATGCGATCTATAAGGACGTACGCAACAGCGCATGGAAATGTCTTTTAGATTTTAATGCATCCTCACTTCCCGTCGATGTTTTAAGGATCGCACGCAATGCGGGAATACGCGTAATACGTGACAGCTATGTAGGTGACCTGCTTCCGGGCGAAAACGGAAAGGCTTATTATGACGGCTCTCAATGGACCGTGATATACAATGACAGAAATCCAAAGGAGCTCTCACGCTTCACGCTCGCGCATGAGCTCGGACACATCCTGCTCGGACATGAGACAAAATTTATAAAATACAGTAATGCATGCGAATTTAATCACCGCTCAAAATCCGAGGAGCAGGCTGACCGTTTTGCGGTAAGATTGCTCTGCCCCGCCTGCGTGCTGTGGGGCTTGAATATAAGCTCGGCAGACGAGATCGCCGCTTACTGCATGATAGAGCCATCCTTGGCTGCCGATCGGGCTAAGAGAATGAGGACGCTGTATATGCGTGATAAATTCCTCACAGACCCTCTTGAAAAGATGCTGTACGAAAGCTTTAAGCCGTATATACAAACACAAAATAACGAAAGGAACTCCAATGCAAGGAGAGAGCTATGTCATATCAACCCAACAGATTTGATGAAGAAATGAAAAGAGCCGCGCTGTATGCCCGTGTGTCCACCGAGGAGCAGGCTATACACGGCATATCCCTTGAAGCGCAAAAGGAAAGACTGATAGAATACGCAAAGGAAAATGGTCTTACCGTTGTGGATATGTATGTTGACGAGGGCATATCGGCAAGAAAGAGATACACAAGACGTCCTGAATTTATGCGGATGCTCGCCGACGTCAAGGCTCGCAAGATAGATCTTATCCTTTTTGTCAAGCTTGACCGTTGGTTCCGTAACATAGCGGATTATTATGAGGTTCAAGCTATTCTTGAGCAATACAAGGTGAATTGGATAGCGACCGAGGAGGACTTTGACACCACCACAGCAAACGGACGTCTTGCGCTGAATATCAGGCTCGCCATAGCGCAGGATGAGTCGGACAGGACCTCGGAGCGAATAAAATTCGTATTTCAGAACAACATAAAGGAGGGGCGTGTTATTGCGGGCAAGCTCACTCCTGGATATAAGAACGAAAACAAGGTCGTTGTTATCGATGAAGAAAAAGCACCGATGATACGGGATATGTTTGAAAAATACATTGATACACATTCAATGAAGGCTGTTGCCAGGTATATACTTTCCGAATACGGTATAAGCTACGATTCATCATCGATAAAGCGTATGCTTACCAACAAATGGTATATAGGCGAGGCATACGGCATAAAGGGCTGGTGTCCTGCCATAGTGGATGAGCGCACCTTTAATCTTGCGAACTCCATTGCGTGCTCAAAAAAATCAGGCTATAACGGAAGAACAAGTACAGGACGCATCTATCTTTTTACGGGTCTTATACGCTGTGAGAGCTGTGGCAGAATGATGACCACCTACACCTGTGGAAGCAAAAGATCCGACGGCTCCCGCTATACCTACATCTATTACCGCTGTCCCGCCCACACCATGCGCACCTGCAATATGGATAAGCAGATAAATCAGGAGAAGCTTGAAAAATTGTTGCTTGATAATATAAGAGGGGATGTCGAGAAGATCAGCGTAAGCATCCGCCAAAAAAAGCGTCCTGTGCCGAAGCGCTCCTCTGATACATCAAACATAATGGCTAAGATAGACAAGCTCAAGGACTTGTATCTGAATGACCTGCTGCCAAAGGAGCTTTATGAAAAGGACTACAAGGACCTGATGCAAAAGCTGAACGAGGCGGAGAGACAGAAGAACGAGAACGTATGCGAGCCACAGGAGCAAAGGGATTTTGACGATCTTTTCAATAACTATGCTTCTCTTACCGATGAAGCAAAAAAAGCCTTCTGGTCACGGCTCATCAAGAGCATAGGCTTTACAAGGGACGGTAAATACAGGATCACCTACAACGAATATTGATGCTCCCTATCTTCTGCTCTGATATGCAAACGAACAAAGAGCGAACAAAGAGAAAAGTCAAAAAAAAGCGATATGTGCAGGATATGCGCATACCGCTTTTTTCTTGTCTGTTTTTTCATTTCCGACAAATTTCCAAAAAAACTTTTAAAATTTTCCAAAAAGGTATTGACAACTAAGTTATTGCATGGTATAATACAAGTGTAAGGTGATTTTCAGTGGTATTAAAATTAGTTTTCGCAGGACTGCTTATACGACTGAATACACCGTTTTTTAGGAAAGGAGGACTCTGATATGAATAAGAGCAATGAGAGATCGGCAAAGACTCTCTTCTGCAACAAGGTGCGCTACCGTTACGTCCCCGTACAGGAAACGCTTACGAGTGACGAGCTCGGTACTTACGTGACATACGGCATAAGCGTAAGAGCTGTTGAAGAGGAGATCGCCTTTATCTCCGACGTGTGCGCCGATTTTGAGGAGATCAGACAGCTTGCGGACATCTGCACAGAAAAGCAGCTTGCGCCCGAGCACATCTCAGAGGTCATTTATGACTTCATCTCAGAGGGAACGCTTGATCCCGTATAATCAACAAGCAAGGGGCTGTCGCAGTGCGACAGCCCCTTTTTTGGTGATAGTCAGATTTGAGCAATGTGACAGCCCCTTTTACTGTATGATGCCCTCTTTGCGCAGCTTGTACTCCATAAGCTCAAGAAGATACTGTGTACACTTTACCGCTCCTCTGTCCCATTCCTCAATGGTGCGCTTGGGTATATTAAAATACTCCGAAAACTGTTGCTGTGTCATGCCTGACATTTTTTTTAATTCCTTGAAGGTCATGATATTTCTCCTTTTTATTTGATTTATTTGAACATATACATTAAAAGTAAAACTATAACGGATACAGCTCCTATCAGCCGAACGCTTTCATATATCAATTTTAATACCAGCTTTTTCACTTGACAAACTCCTTTCCGTATGATATAATAACAATAGATCTTCCCCCAATAAGGGGGAGGGGTTTCCCCCTCTCCTCTTATCTGAGGATCTCGATTAAGGTTATAACCGATGCACTAAGAGCAATAATCTTAACCGCGAGCTTATTAAGTTGTTCCAGCAACTTAGTAAGCTCTTCTATTATTTGTTCTGCTTTTTTAATTTTGTCCATTGAGTCTCTCCCTCCTTTCTGTATATATTATACCACAAAATGAGTGGTTTGTCAATGGTTTTTTAAAAATTTTTTTAACAAATATACCGAAACGTACCGTACAAGATTGGGATAGAGGTGTAAGACAATGTGCGGAATATTTAATTGATCTAATGGAGTACAAGCTGATAAAAGAAGGCATTATTAAGAAAGACTGATAAGACCATTAACAAAAGCCCGCTTCGGTATGAAACGGGCTTTTGCTATATCTTTATTCACTCAAAAAATCTTCCATAGCCTTTTTGAATATCTGAGCCTGCGAAACGCCTTCGGCTATACATTTTTCTTTAAATCGCTCAGACAGCTCCTTTGGCGCTCTGAATGCGATCTTGTCATAAACACGATCATTATATCTGCTCTTTACCTCTGTTGAGGTAGTAGTTCTTCGCTTCTTTTCTTCCATGATCTTAATTCCCCTAATTTGTTATTCACTCAAAAAATCTTCAATAGCCTTGCGGATGATCTGCGATTGAGATATTCCCTCAGCAGAGCATTTTTCCTTAAAACGCTTTACAAGCTCCTTCGGGAGCTGTGCCGTGACCTGTGAATATACCTTGCTGTTATAGCGGTTCTTGACCTCTGATGAGGTCTTTGTTTTTCTTTTGGGTGCGGTCTCGGCTACCGTATTTGAGTTCACGTTTTCGAGCTCTATCTCATTCATTTTTTCCGTCCGTTCCATTTTTCTTCAGAAGCCTCCTTAATTCAAGAATCACATCAACGAGCATCCCCACTCCAACAGCTCCAAGAGCTATGCGTACTACTATCCCAAAGCCTATGCTGTTACCTAAGATCACAAGAACGCACATGCATAGCATGAGCAGCTTCGATATCAAATTTCTCATTTTTATTGACATCCTCCTTTTTTTATGTTATAATAATTACGGTGGTTCCCCCCATAGGGGGAGGGGCTTTCGCCCCTCTGAGGCGGCTTTACCACCACCTCAATGCAGTTATCAAAGCACCGATGGCACTCAGAGCTTCGATAACCAAGCTCACTATCTCAATGGTAGTGAGCTTTTCTTTTGGTTCTTTCATTCTCCCCACCTCCTTTCTGTATATATTATATCATACTTTTACAAGTATGTCAAGAGTTTTTTTTCAATTATTTTGTTTTTTTTTAAAAAATCGGCAATGCTATTATCAGAACGATCTCTGATAGTGCATTGCCGTTTTTATTTTATTGTTCCCTATTCTCCAATGCATCGACCGAGGACGCATCTGATAACGCACGCTTACCGATAAGCTCATCTATTTTTCCGTAGCGGTCACCAAAATTCAGATACAGCTCCTTCTCGATATATTCGATATAGGCATATTCAAGCGCAAGCTTGCTTTGCAGATGCGTGACCTCAACGGTATTGAATGCCCTTGCGCCCGATGCATATCCGCTTGACATCCGAAAGAACAGTGTGCAGAGCTTGGCGAAGGTATAAAGCACCCTTGCAAGGCTGATATCGCTTGTAAGTGTCAGAGCGATCATAACGGTAAAAAGCGCGCTAAGGCTTCCGATGAGCACGTGCCTCCACGATCGTTTCTTACGCTCGATATACTCAAAGCCGCTTTCCGACACTCCGCCCCGCCCCTTGCGTATCGGTCCGTCTGTAAGTATCATATCGGGCGTCAGCTCGATAGGCTCAAGCCTGCATGCGGATATAACGGCTGCCGTCTTTCTTGCGCCGAGCTCCGATACAAGCTCATCCTCACTCATGTGTCTGTACCGTTTCTCCCAATCATCATAGGCTACGCCGACAGCTCTGAGCGTGTCCTTGACAGCCCTTATATGCTCTGCCTCGATCTGCCACTCGCAAAACGGATACATCAGAGCAGTGCCGAGCTTCAGCACCTTTGACGTAAGAGCTATATATTCATCATGATATCTTACATATTCATCGTCAAGACGTCCGCCGCTGATGCCGACCTGTATCATGCTGTACTCAGCAAGAAAGAAAAGGAATACCGTAACAGCTCCGTCACATAAAAGACCCCATCCGATATGCGGAAGCCCCGTATCTGTCCAGATAAAGCCCACAAGCAGAGCGGGTATCATCATGCATATATACAGAGAAAGATTTGCGCCGAATATCTTAGCTATGCTTTTTGAGCGGTCATTGTGTGCCTTTTGGCGCGCGAGCATCCGCTCCGTTGAGGTCTGCTCATTCTCGATAAGCTTCATACATCATCCTCCCGCGAGTCCTCCACGACCTTGTCGCTTACATTGTCTCCTATGATGCTGAGCACCGTTCCGATGCCGCTTCCCACAGCCCCCGCGACAAATACCGCCCTCAGCTCTGCCATTGCGTCAGCAAGCACCCCTACAGCAAAGGACGCAATGAGTAAAGCAGACCACACGGCAAATGGCGGCGCATGCCTTATACCCGTTTTTTCCTTGATGTAGTCAAAAACAGTACGCTTAAAGGTGATAAGCAGAACTACCGCCGTCATCAATCCGCCGATGCCGAGCATGCGCCCCGTCCCTGACTCCGCCTTGAGGATCGGAAATCGCTCTATGATAGCCCATACGGGCAATGCCACAGATGTGACAATGCCCGCACCCTTGAAGGACAGCAGCTTGAGCCGTCTTTTATTTTTTTGCTTCACCGTCAGTTACCTCCGAGGCGATAAGTGCCTTTGCCGCCTTGACCTTTGAATAGATGGCGTCCTTTTTGCATTGCGGTATATTGGCAAGCTGAAGAAGCTCGTTGACGGTGTCGGCAACAAGTATATCCGCATCCGCATTGTGCTTGAGGGCGCTTCTGAGCGAATCGCACTCCGCGCTCTTTTGCCTCTCCGCCTCAAGCATCCTGCGTATCTCCTCAACAGCACCGCCAAGCTCCGCTCTGAAGCCGTCTATGCTCTGTGAGGCTCTTTCCATAATATCAACGCCCTCCGCATTCATGCGCCGAGCGATCTCCACCGCCTCCACGGCATTGTTTGTTGACACCCTGATATCCCCTCTGAGCCCACGCACTGACCGTACCTTGACCACCGTATATATACATATCGCAACAGCGCAAACAGCAAGCGAGACAGCATCTATGTGCTTCTCGCAAAATGAGGCTATATTGCCCCACACCGTTGCATCATCACGCTCTACATTGGCAAGACCGACAAGCAAGACCTCCTTGACCTTCTCAACGCCCTCACCCGAAAGACCGTTTATAAGAGAGATCAGCTCCTCCTTGTCCGCCTCCCCAATTTCCTGCAAAAGCTCGTCCGAAAGCTCAGCTGATTCGTCCGATGTCTCCTGCGCAGATGCTCCTATGCTAACGGTCATACAAAGCGCAAGCATCAGCAATATCGCAGCAAGCACGCATATCCATCTTCTTTTCATTTTTTCTCACCTCCGTCAGTAATAAAGCCTATAGCATCGTATTCGATCTTACTTGAAAGCCTTTTGCATACAGCCTCAAGCTCAGCGCATCTTTGGCTGAGCGAATCGCACTCATGCATAAGACGCACTGTCGTATCGCTCTCCGCATTGTGCGACACCGCTCTTCCCGCTCGTACCGTAACAGCACCTATCTCACAGCTGCTTCCGTCATCGCAAGCAAAGTGCGCAAGCACCACGCCCGAAAGCAGAGGCGTCTCAAGCACCGCCTCATTTTCTATACGGATGCTCCTGTCACCAAGCATCAGAGTGCCGCTCGCAGGGGGCTCGGTCGATATCAGTCTTGTATTATGCCCCGTTATCATTCCAGTTCCGTTTCTGAACAGATGAAGTATCATTGCTTCCTCCTTATTTTCGTTTTATCGTAAAGTATATCTTCTCAGGAAAGGTATCGGAATTACAGCCCAAAAGGAATTCTCCGTCACGCTCTATGCGCCAGGATGAGAATCTGTCACTCGCAGGAATATTATTTAAGGCGTATATGTACTGTTCATCATAATTCGCAAGCACACGTGAGTTGAATATTCCGAATTTTTCGCCTTTAGGACGCTCACCCGTAAGCTCATTTATTCGTCCCTTATAAAAATATACCATAGTGCTTCCCTTTTTTTGATTGCTCTTTACAAGGGGACAGAGCCTTGCCATAGCATCTCCGATGATAAAGCCCGCATCGCTTACAAAATGAAGCTGGAAGCTTACATCGCCTCCGTCGCCCGAATCCTTGTCATATTGCCATGTCTTGCCGCCAAATGCGACCTCCCCCTCAGTGCGCTCGGGTGCTTGCAGGCTGTATCTCGGATAAGCGTCACCCTGACCGAGCCAATTGTTTATAGGCATGTAACCGTACAAAAGCTCGAAATTCAGATATCTTACCATTGCGTATTCATTACCGTACGGCACATAATCCGTATAGCGCATGCTGCCGCCTATCGCAGTGCTTCCGTTACTGCTTATGGACGCGCTTCCCGCAGAGTAATTGTCGTCAAAGCGAAAGCTGAAGAATATGCTGTTTCCTATGGCTGTGGAGATGACAGGAAGCATCAGATAATGGTTTGAGTCAAGCTGCTTGTGCTCTCCGTTATATGTTCTTGCCTTTGCGAGCGTAACATCCGTGTATTCATTCTCAGCCGCTGTGCTTTGAATGGGCACTATACCGCTGAGTATCATTTTTATTCCCTTGACTGTCGTCATGCATTTAAGATCGTTTGCGCGGCGCTCAGTTCCTATAACACAAAGCTCATCGATATGAAAATGTCTCTCGGACTCTTCGGGTATCTCATACTGACGGATGGCATTATTGAGCTCCAGATGTCCTCCAAGCTCATTGTAGCCTTCCGAAAGACCGAGCTCGCACGCGCACATATCAGGGTATATCTTAGATGTCACTGAGGAAATATAATTACTTTTATCGAACAAAAGCCCGGGGGCAGGCACATCGCTGTATGACCTGAAAAGATACATGTGTCTGCCCGTCATGTTTCCGAGCATGGCTATCTGACCTCGCATATTCTCACCGCAGGAGCGTGCGCTCAGTTTATTTGCCGACTGATTGTGCGTAAGCGTAAGTGTACCGTTTTGTCCCCTTTTACGTCTGTCCGTCTTGTATTGGCGTACACGCGCGTTTATGCTTGGTATATAGGTTATACGGAACGCAAATGAAAAATATCCGTATTTGCTCTCATCCAGACCGCTGACCGCATTGATCACATTGGTGAACGCATATCGCTTCATAGCGGCATCCCAATCCGAGGTAGAATCATCGGGACGAAACCACAGCCCCTCGATATTACGCTTTCCCTGCGTATAGTAAAGCG
Source organism: Eubacteriales bacterium (assembly GCA_045534135.1). GTDB lineage: Bacteria > Bacillota > Clostridia > Oscillospirales > CAG-272 > HGM12713. The sequence goes on along the minus strand of JAZSJE010000215.1, from coordinate 456 downwards.
AATGTGATCTGTCACCGCCTCCGCTTGAGCTAAAGCTTGATAAAAGCTCATACTCTGTCTTTTCGCACACGTGATCGGTAAGGTCGAGCACATGGTTTATCGCTACGGTATCGCCGCTAAGCTTTATCGTGACATATGTCTCAAGCTTTATCAGCTTTTCTATCGGATATTGCGTAGGTATATAGGCATTCTCCTCGGCTATTCTTGCGCTGTCGCTCCTGAGCGTGATAAAGCCGCCCGCATGGGGAGTAATTATACTGCCCTCGCTGTAATCGTCGGCGTTCATGAGATTTGAAACATGAGCCTCAAGAGCGTCGGTGTAATCCGCCGCGGAAGAGGCAGAGGAGCACGAAAAGCGCACTCCCCCTGTCATATCCGCATACTCGCATGAGCCGAGCTCATCAAAGCAAATGATATATTTTCTTTTGGCATCGGGCAGTCGGTTGCGCTCAAGCC
>JAZSJE010000010.1:0-3250 GCA_045534135.1 Eubacteriales bacterium | reverse complement strand
CGCTTGAGGACGTTTACGAGCCTTATCTGCTCCAGATAGGATTTCTCAGTCGCACCCCTCGCGGAAGATGCGTAACAAGACTTGCTTACGAGCATCTAGGTATTCCCTATAGAGAAACGACAACGCATCAAAAAAGCGACCAACTTGATATCTTTGAGGATAACTAAAGAAAACCGCTTACCGAAGGGTAAGCGGTTTTCTTTTTTAGTTGTATTTATTAATTTCTTCCTTTATAATCTTCACCCATTCTTCTACCATATCGACGTTAAATGAGATGACATTTCCTTCACTTTTTGTATGAATTTTTAGCACTTTTCCCCCCATTTGATACACCCTTCTTATATCATCTATGGGAATAAAAAAATCAGTTGCTCTTTTGGCGTATTTACTTGCATAAAATTCCAATGCATCCTCGGTAAAAATCAATGCACCGTGGTATTTTCTTTTTTCCCAACAAGGTCCTTCACAAATTATTTTTCGTTTTTTTGCAACCTCAAGTACAATAGATTCCGGTAAATTTACATTAATCTTAAAATGTGGCCACCACGGCCATCTATAATTACATAAAGTTTTATGATCCATTAGAGTTTCCTCCTATTTGCCTTTTCGGTATATTCATAATACTTTCCTGCGTTGCTTTATAGCCCTTAATTTTATGTTCACTATCCTTGGAGTCACCGCAAAAATGCCTTTCAAGACTTGCGGTCTTATCCACCAATTCTCCAAATCCATAGAGCAAAAATGATGATATCCAAGAAACCAAAGATCCTATGCCGGCAATTAAAATACCTATAAGAAACCCTTTAACTATGGTTTCACTATCCCCAAGGGAATAAATAAAAATAGCAAGTCCTGCTATGCAACTTAATGCGATCCCTACCCAACCAATTACGCTTGCTAACGTTTTGATCTTCTTGCCGATATTGGCATACATTTTCTCGTTTAAACTCATATAAACGTCCTCCTAAATAAAATAAAAAAGTGCGTACAACCGAAGCCATACGCACCGGAAAACGCATAGCCTCAAATTGTCGCCAAACAAAATTCATTTTCCCAAAAAGAATACGGAAAAAACAGGCATATGCATTTTTACCTAAAAATAAAAACACGTATCCCTTTGGGAATAATATTGAATTTTGTTTGGCATACTCAGTATACCATTAAAACATAAATTTGTAAATACTTTTATAAAAAATTATTAAAAGAACGGCATAGAATTCAAATGAATTCTATGCCGTTTACTGTTATTTTTATTTAGTCATCTTTTCCTGCTTTACCTTATGGTCTATAACGTGTCTGGATGCCAGCTCGTTGCGGATATCGTCAAGCGAGATACCCATTTCTATCATAAGAACCATAACGTGATATACAAGGTCTGATATCTCGTATACGGTTTCCGCCTTATCGTTAGCCTTACCTGCTATGATGACCTCGGTGCATTCCTCACCGACCTTCTTGAGTATCTTGTCAATTCCCTTTTCAAAAAGTTATGTGGTATATGATCCTTCCTTCTTTTCTATCTTTCTGCCCTCAATGACCTTCATAAGAGCCTCAAGAGAAAATTCGCTCTCACTCTCGTTTTCATATACGGGATAGTTAAAGCAGGAGTCGGTGCCAAGATGGCACGCGGGACCGTCCTTGCGGACCACTACTGTAAGCGCATCCTTATCGCAGTCAGCCGTAATGCTGACTATGTGCTGCTTATTACCCGAGGTCTCACCCTTTCTCCAAAGCTCCTGACGCGAGCGCGACCAGAAGCAGGTTGTTCCTTCCTTCATGCTTATTTCAAGACTCTCTCTGTTCATATACGCAACGGTAAGAACCTTTTTGGTAACACAGTCTACCACGACAGCGGGAATAAGTCCCTTTTCATCAAATTTAAGCTCGTCTATTTTTAACATATCAACCTCTCATATTCTAACGTTTATATTGGCTCCCTTAAGCCTTTGCTTAAGCTCTTTTATATCCACCTCGCCAAAGTGAAAGATAGATGCCGCAAGTCCCGCGTCAACTTTGGGTAACGCATCAAAAAGTGTTATGAAATCCTCCATACAGCCTGCTCCGCCCGACGCTATAACAGGAACGTTTACAGCATCGCATACAGCGCTGAGCATTTCAATATCAAAGCCTCGCTTAACACCGTCGGTATCAATGCTGTTTACAACTATCTCTCCCGCACCATTCGAAACACAGCGCTTTATCCAGGAGATAGCCTCCATACCGGTATCCTCTCTGCCGCCTCTGGCAAAAACTCTGAATTCGCCGTCAACTCTTTTTATATCAACGGAAAGCACAACGCACTGATCTCCGTATTTCTTTGCAGCCTCAAGCACCAGGTCAGGATTTTTTATAGCACCCGAGTTTACGCTGACCTTATCGGCACCGCACTTAAGCACTCTGTCAAAGTCGTCAAGCGTGTTTATTCCTCCGCCTACTGTGAGCGGTATAAATACCTTAGAAGCGACCTCTGTGAGTATATCGACAAAAAGTCCACGCCCCTCAGCCGAAGCGGTTATATCGTAAAACACAAGCTCGTCAGCACCGTTATCGCTGTAAAACTGTGCCAGGCTTACGGGCGAGGAAACGTCTGCAAGCCCCAAAAAATTTACTCCCTTTACTACCCTTCCGTCCTTAACGTCAAGGCAAGGAATTATTCTTTTCGTTATCATTTTAGTTTTCCCCTGCTATTCTTATGGCTTCCTTAAGGTCGATCGCTCCTGTGTAAAGAGCTTTGCCGAGAATCGCGCCAAAAACGCGCATTTCCTTCAGTGCTCTTATATCCTCCAAGCTCGAAACTCCTCCCGAGGCTATAAAGTTTATCTCAAACTCACTGTTAAGTCGACGGTAAAGCTCAAGATTTGTGCCCGACATCATTCCGTCCTTGGATATATCCGTACAAATAACGGTTTTTACTCCTATATCCTGCAAATATGCGCAGAAATCGTCACAGCTCATGCCCGACACCTCAGTCCAGCCCTTTATGGCAACCATTCCGTCCTTGATATCAACACCGACTGCTATCTTATCTCCATATTTCAAAATAGCCGACTTGAGAAATTCGCTGTCTGTAAGTGCAGCCGTGCCAAGAATAATGCGGTCTACTCCTGCCTCGATATATTTCTCAACCGTTTCTATCTTGCGTATTCCACCGCCGATCTCTACCGACATATCGGTAGCCTTGATTATATTCTTGACAGTTTCATAATTATCGGCATTTCCGCTCTTTGCTCCATCGAAGTCGGATCGTAGC
>JAZSJE010000007.1:0-9553 GCA_045534135.1 Eubacteriales bacterium | reverse complement strand
CACGGCGAAAAATCTGTTTATATTATTTCAGGCTTCATGAAGCTGACGAGAGATGAGGCATTTGCGATAAGATATCATATGGGCTTTTCGACTACAGACGAGCCTAATCAGGTAGGAAAGGCGCTTGAAATGTTTCCGCTTGCGTTTGCGCTTTCGGTGTCTGATATGGAGGCGTCCTATTATATGGAGGGCAGCGTTAAATAATTGCTTGAAAAATAGCAATATTGATATGGAGGGCGCTTGATGCGGCGCTTTTGATAGAGGGATGATTATGTCGAAGGTTAAAAGAGTATTTTTGATAGTGCTTGATAGCCTTGGTGCGGGCGAGGCGCGTGACGCTCATCTTTTTGGTGATGTCGGTGCGCATACGCTCAGAAGCATTTGGCAGACGGGTCTATTGAATATTGAAAATCTGATCTCACTTGGAATCGGAAACATTGACGGTCTGGATTTTCTTGGTACAACGGATAGCCCTATGGCAAGTGTAGCAAGAATGTGCGAGAGGTCTATGGGCAAGGATACCACGGTGGGACACTGGGAAATAGCAGGGCATATATCCGCAAAGCCATTGCCTACCTTTCCCGACGGATTTCCCGAGGATATCCTTGATAAAATAAAAAGAATATCGGGTAGAGAAATTCTTTGTAATAAACCTTATTCGGGGACTGCGGTAATAGAAAAGTACGGAAGTGAGGCACTTGAGCGCGGTGCGCTTATAGTTTACACCTCTGCCGACAGTGTACTCCAGATAGCCGCACACACGGATGCGGTGCCGTTGGATGAGCTCTATCGCATTTGCGCAAGGCTTCGAGAGGAATTGATAAATGAGGATGACGGAGTGGGCAGAATAATAGCCCGTCCGTTTGTAGGCAAACGGGAAACTTTCAAGCGCAGTGCCGATCGCAGAGATTATTCGCTGAAGCCACCCGTACGTCTTCTTCCTGAGGCTGTAAAGCTTGCTGGACTGGAGTCTGTATCTGTTGGAAAGATAAGCGATATATTTGCGGATATAGGCTTTACTCAGGTAAACCGGACTCACAGCAACCGAGAGGGAATGGAGATAGCAGAGAAATATATTAAGACCGATTTTAATGGGCTTTGCTTTGTAAATCTGGTCGATTTTGATATGCTGTGGGGACACAGACGAGATGCGCAGGGATATGCGCACGGACTTGTAGAGTTTGATGCCTGGCTTGGCAAAGTGTTGCCGCTTCTTTGTGACGAGGATATCCTTATAATAACCTCAGATCACGGTTGCGATCCGAGCTTTTTGCGCTCAACCGACCATACGCGTGAATACACACCGCTTTTGATTTACGGAAAGCGACTTGCGACCGAAAATTTTGGCACGAGAGATAGCTTTGCCGATATTGGCGCTACCGTGGCAGACCTGCTTGGTGTCGAATTTGAAAGCGACGGCACCCCATTAGAACTAAAATTTTAAATTCAGGAGCTTTTTATGAACGAGGAACAACTTTTTGAGCTGGCGCTCAGAGCGAGAGAGAATGCTTATGCGCCTTATTCAGGATTTTCTGTAGGAGCGGCACTTCTGTGTGATGACGGAACTGTTTATACAGGCTGCAATGTTGAAAATGCCTCCCATACTGTTACGTGCTGTGCGGAAAGAGTAGCTATTCTTAAGGCAGTTTCTGACGGCAAGAGAAGCTTTGAGGCAATTGCTATCGCGGGTGGCAGAGGTGAACAAATAAACATTTGCTATCCTTGTGGGGTCTGCTTGCAGATGCTCTCGGAGTTTTGCGACGGTGGCTTTAAGATCTTTTTGGGCAACAGTGAGGGGGTCGGAAAGACCGATCTCGGAGAGCTTTTACCTTGCGCATTTAAACTTGAAGATCGGGAACAAATAATATGAGATCTGCGACTAAAAGAAAGCTTATTTATATACGCTACTTATTTCCGCCTGCGATAATGCTTATAATTCCTTTACTCATGCTTATACCCTCGTATACATACGTTGTTGGTGGCGATCCTAAGGAAAGCATATCCGCATGGTCATTTTTAGGTGATTCATTTTCCACGTCGAGGCAAATACTGTTTGGTACAGGAGAATACAGTGCGGCGGATAGCTCCTTTGCGCTGATCATGTTCATTCTGGTAATAGTATCTCTCATACTTTACCTTGTTGCGTTTGCGGTGGCTTTATACTCGGCCATCGTTTCAATGAGATATTTTTTAGGCGAAAACGAAGAAAAGGCAGAAAGATCAAGAACTCTTTTCATAACCTTTTTCCCAAACAGAGTTGTACTTACCGCGGTGGAGCTGCTTATACTGCCGCTTATGATCTTGCCTTATCTTATGCCTTATCTTTTTTATAGGGAGTACAGGATAAACGTTACCTTGGTATTTTCGGCACCTGACGCTCTTATGCTTATCGGCGTTTTTCTGCTCGGTATAATTCTGCTTTCCGCAATATGCGCGCGTATGGAGAGGGCATTCGACGTCGATCTGTTCAAAAAGAGGGAAAGCTTCTCCGACGATGGAGAAGAAGATAAGGATGATAATGAAAATCTGCATAGCGCTGATGTTAACGAGAGAGGGAAAGAGGAGCTTAACAGAAGAATAAGGGAGCTTTTGCAAAACAAAAAAGACGATTGATTACACGTAAGGAATATAATTTATGACAGAAGTACAGCTTCGCGAGCGCTATCTTAGCGCTAAGCGTAAATTGTTTGATACATACTATTCAAAACTTAATGATGAGCAAAGAGAAGCGGTGTTTACCGCAAACGGCTCACTTTTGGTTTTGGCGGGCGCGGGAAGCGGAAAAACAACGGTGCTTGTGCAGAGAATAGTTTTTCTTGTGAAATACGGAAACGCGTATTACAGCGAATACGTACCCTACAATATAAGTGAGCAGAGGGTTGAGCAGCTTGAAGCTATGGTGGGGGCAGATAGAAATGAGATAGCGGAAATACTTCCCGAATTTATCTCCTCACCGTGCCCACCCTGGCAGATGCTTGCTATAACCTTTACAAATAAGGCGGCAAATGAGATCAAAAACAGACTCTCCAAGTCAATGGGTGATGAGGAAGCCGCTAAAAACATATGGGCAGGAACCTTCCACTCGATATGTATGCGTATTCTACGTAAGCACGGAGAGCTGTTAGGATACCGAGAGGGATTTACGGTTTATGATGCCGATGATTCAAAAAAGACGGTATCTGCCGTAATGAAATCGCTTAATATTGATGAAAAGATGCTACCTGTAAAGTCAGTGATAGCCGAGATAAGCAAAGCGAAGGACAATCTTATTTCGGATATTGAATATGAAAAAGAGCAAGCATTGGGCGATTTTCGTAAAAGGCAGATAGCTAAGATATACAGGGCATATGCCGAGCGCATGATGCAGTCTAACGCTCTTGACTTTGACGATATTATAATGAAGACCGTCTTTTTGCTCCGAGAGCACGAGGACGTGAGGGAATACTATCAAAACAAGTTTAGATACGTATCGGTCGATGAGTTTCAGGATACAAACCATGCGCAATTTGCGCTGACAGCACTTCTTTGCGGTGGACATAAGAATATTATGGTCGTTGGAGATGATGATCAGAGTATTTACAAATTCAGAGGCGCAGTTATAGAAAATATACTTGGCTTTGACAGAAGGTTCAAGGATACAAAAATTATAAAGCTTGAGCAGAATTACCGCTCTACGAGCATTATTCTTGACGCGGCTAACGCAGTTATATCCCAGAACGTAGGTAGAAAGGGAAAAAATCTTTGGACCGACAGAAAGGGAGGCGGAAAGATAACGCTGCGTAAATGCGAGGAGCAGAGCGCGGAGGCTTATTATCTTGTCGACAAGATAAATTCGCTCGTATCAAGCGGAAATTACAGCTTTAAGGATTGCGCGGTCCTTTACAGAGCAAACGCACAGTCAAATATCATAGAGCGCACCTTCGCAAAGAGCGGAATACCGTACAGAATGCTCGGTGGCTTGCGCTTTAATGACCGCAAGGAAATTAAGGACGTAGTTGCTTATCTTCAGTTTATTGTAAATCCCGCGGACAGCGAAAGAATGAGGAGGATCATCAATGAGCCGAAGCGAGGAATTGGCGCGCAGAGCGTCGAGGGAGTAATGCTGATAGCCTCGCAGACGCAGAAAACTGTCTTTGAGGTAATGCGAGAGGCTGATAAATATCTTGCTCTTTCAAGAAGCTCGGGAAAGCTGTTAGCCTTTGCGAATATGATAGCGGAGCTTCGCGATCTGCTTTATACGGGTATTTCGCTTGAAAGCTTTGTTAAAAAGGTGCTTGACCGAAGCGGATATAAGAAAATGCTTATAGATGCGGGTGAGGAGGAAGCAGAGCGTCTTGAAAATATTGATGAATTTATTTCGGGCATTATAGAGTATGAGAAAAACAATGATGCCCCCACGTTAATAGGATTTCTTGAGGAAAACGCTCTTGTATCCGAGGTCGATAAGTACGATGAGGATGCCGATGCGGTCGTGATGATGACTGTTCATTCGGCAAAGGGACTTGAATTTCCCGTTGTATTTTTGCCAGGAATGGAGGACGGAGTTTTTCCCGGAACTCAGAGCATCAACAGTGCTCCCGATGAGATGGAGGAGGAGCGCCGACTCGCGTACGTGGCTATCACGAGAGCAAAGGATGCTCTGTATATTACACATACGACCGAGCGAATGCTCTATGGAAGGACATCGAGAAATCCGATATCAAGATTTGTAGGTGAGATACCCGAATACCTCATAGATAAGGATGTTCCCTTTGCGCAGAGAGATACAGGATATACGAGGACCTACATAAAGGACTCGCAGAATACGGGTTATACGTACAAGCCAAAGAGAGCAGAGAGTGTTTTCGCAACCGAAGAAAGGCCGAAGCCGAAGGGAAATCTTACACTTAAGGAGGGTGACAGAGTGTCACATATTACCTTTGGTGTGGGCGAGATACTTTCTGCAAGACCGATGGGAGCAGACGTCCTTTACGAGGTCATATTCGATAAGGTAGGTACCAAAAAGCTGATGGGTACCTATGCGAGATTGAAAAAGCTTGATCAATAATAGGATCCCCCGCCTGAGTGCCTGCTATCGCAGGAATTCATACGGGGGATCTTTGTTTTTTTGATTTAAGCCTTTACTTTAAGAGTTATTATCTCAAAGCCGTTAAAGTCAACGGTGATCTTGCCATTGCTGATTTCAATGGGCTTGATCTCATTTTCCATCATATCACACAGATATACCTCGTTAGCGGGGATACCGAGTGTGATAACAGCGCTTGTGCGCTTGTTCTGGGATTCGTAAAGACGGATGACGGTATCATTATCGCGCTCTGCTTTTTTGACGGTTTCGCATATAACGTTTTCGGAGCTGAGCGAAAGCGCGGAGAAGGAGAGGGGTAAAATATCCTGCTTGCCCGACGCCTTTACGGCAGTCATGGGATAGTTAAGATAGTATGCCTGTGACGCTACGTCTGTTTCGTTAAGAGTGCCGATATGAGGAACTAAGGAGTAGGTTACGGGGATCTTGCCCTGGTCAGCCTCGGGGTTAGGATAGGTAGGAGAGCGAAGCAAGGAAAGCTGGATCACACCGTCGTGGATATCGTGACCGTACTTGCAATCGTTCATAAGAGCCACACCGTATCCGCCCTCGGAGATGTCCGCGTATTTATGGGCACATACCTCAAATTTTGCTCTGTCCCAGGATGTATTCTCATGTGTCGGACGCTCTACGGTACCAAACTGTATTTCGTAAGTAGCCTTTGACGTGTTTACGTCAACAGGGAATACAGCCTTAAGCATCTGGTGACGGTCGTGCCAGTCGGCTACGGTTTCAAAATCAACGCGGCACAGGTCGTCATAAAACCATATTGTCTGTTCTATGGTGGAGTTCATATAAGGACGGGTTATGTGAAGTCCTTTTCTTATGCCGTCATCTACTATACTTACGTTGCTGACGTCGGTAATAGCTCTGTATTCCTCTCTGGAGTAGCTCTGCCATTCCCACGCATCGTATATGTCAGGGTAGTCCGCGTGTACACGAAGCTGGTTTCCGCACTCTCCTGCTTTAAGTACCTCGCGGCAAGCGATCTTGTCAAAAACAGAGATCAGCTGCCAATGCTCATCAAAGGTTACGCGAAGGCGGTTGGTTTCCACTGTCCTTCCGTCTATTCTTACAGCGTTTGTGTCGATGAAAGCATTAGTCGCAAGATATCCCTTTGCGGGGATCTTTTCTTTTGAGAATACCGTTTTTCCGTCTACCTTCAGCATTCCCTGGGTAACGAAGGAATGTGGGTTGAATACAACGTATCCGTGATCTTTATCTATTCGCTCGGCAATATCGCACTGAGCAGAGGAAATTATGCCGTTACCGATCTTCTTTGCCTCGGCGTAGTCTATATCGCTTTGCGCATATACCTCCTCAATTGAGGAGCCCGGGATAATATCATGGAACTGATTTGTCAGAATTGTTTCCCAACCCTTATGCAGGTCCTCCTGTGGGAAGACCTTTTTTAGGAGCGCTGCCGCTGTAGTGGAAAGAAGCTCCGCGTCCTCATAGATAAATTCGCACTGGCGGTTATTGCGCTTGTTTCGAGCCATGGTAGTGTACGTACCGCGGTGGAATTCGAGATACAGCTCGCCCTGCCACTGCGGAACATCGGTTCGGTCGCGCATTGCGTTTTCAAGACGGCGCAGATAGTTTCCGGCAAAACCAATTTTGAGATTGGGAGAGCCGGGGATACCCTTTTCGGCTCTGCGCGCTATTTCCAAATGCTCAGCGGTAGGTCCTCCGCCACCGTCACCGTAGCCGAAGGTCAACAGAGCTTCATTGTGGAGATTTTTCTGGTAATATCTGCGGATAGTACCGCTTACCATAGGCGCGTTTGTATTGCCGACATAGGTACAGTGTCGTGGAAGATCACCGCCGACATGGTCAGAGGCGGTAAGAAAATGCGTTTTTATCTGAGTTCCGTCTATACCGCGCCACATAAAGGTATCGTAGGGCATGCTGTTGGTATCGTTCCACGATATCTTGGAGGTGACGAACCAATCTACTCCACTCTTGCACAAGATCTGCGGAAGTGCAGCCGTATAGCCGAAAACGTCGGGTAGCCAGAGAACACGGTTTTCAACACCGAATTCGTCCTTAAAGAAATTCTTTCCGTAGAGTATCTGGCGGACAAGGCTCTCACCCGAGGCGAGATTGCAGTCGGCCTCTACCCACATAGATCCCTCGCATTCCCATCTGCCCTCTTTTATACGCTCGCCTACTTTGGCATACAGATCAGGAGCTTCCTCCTTTAAGTTCTTATACAAAAGAGCCTGAGAGGACATAAATTTGTATTCGGGGTAGCGTTCCATAAGCGAAAGGACTGTGGCAAATGAGCGCTGAACCTTTTCACGCGTTTGCTTTAAGGTCCAGAGCCATGCGCAGTCGATGTGTGTATGACCTATGCCTACGGTTGTGGTTTTTTGCTCAGCGCAATATTTACCGTAGAACTCCGCATTCATAAATTCATGGGAACGCTTGAGTGAGCTATAGAAATCCTCTGAGTCTATATCATAGAGTGAGAGCATAGATACCGCTCTCCAGAGATAGTCAACTATAGATGCGTACTCTGCACTGTGCTTGTCAAGGTATTTCAGCATATCGAGCGGATACTTTATGTCAAAATACAGATTTTCGGCATCGGGAGAAATTTGGACGATAGAAGCGAAAAGCTTAGCCTTTTCTATCTTTGGACCCGTATAAGCATAGAGGGCTACGTCAACGCTTTTATTGTATTCAAGCGGATATTCGCGGTGGTTGGTGTCAAGTCCCTGAACCATTTTTCCGTCGATATACAGAATAAACTGTGGATTATCGGCATCCCAACCGTTATATTCGGTTTCTATGCGCAAGCGTGAGTAGGGAGCGGACGGAGTTGCCTCAAAGCGAAACCAGGCATGAGAGTCTTTGCCGCTTCCCCATGTGTTTCCGTTGTTAAAGGGAAGCATGCTCTCTTTTGTGGGGAGAGTGTTTCCTACTTTATAATCGCTGGGACAAGACACTATTGAGTTTATCTCATCCTTTTTGATAAAGCGTTTTTCAGATATGATTTTAAAATACTGGTTGATCTTTCTGAGCTTATTTTCCATAACTGCCTCCATAAACAAATTGCATCATTATTCTAACATAAGTTCTATTGATTTTCAAATGCTATTGTGATATAATAATTATGGTATTGTGATATTTTTGTTGGAGGACACATAATGGAACCTAAGCTTCTTACGGCAGAGCGATTTGTTGATATGCGTACGGGGATATCCTACCGTTACGTACATAGTGATACCGAATATTTCAGACCGCATTTTCATGACTATTACGAGATGTTTCTTTTATTGGAGGGCGAGGTCACACATTTTGTAAACGGTGAGTATTTTTCGCTACGAAAGGGGAGTCTTGTGTTTATACGTCCGAGAGATACACACGATTATATTCTTCGAGCCGGGAAAAGCTTTTCAATGCTGAATATTACTTTTACGGAAGATACCGCAATGAGCTTATTCGAATATCTCGGAGGTGGATTTAATACAGAGCATTTGATCAGCTCTAAGCTTCCGCCCGAGGTATATCTTAGTGACGTGGACTGTGAGTATATTCTTTCGCACATGGCTACTGTAAGCACGATAGATGAGAAGGAGTACATGAGTGTTCAAACTGCGCTGAGGATATTGCTGTTCAGAATATTTACACGTTTTTTTGCTGATTTCAGTGATGAGATTTCGCTTGATATTCCCATGTGGCTGTCCCGTCTTTGTGCTATTATGCAAAAAAACGGCAATTTTACCTACGGTATACCAAGGATGGTAGAGCTTAGCGGAAAGAGCCGTGAGCACTTAGCTCGAAGCGTGAAAAAACATTTTGGTGTAACACTTTCTGAATTTATAAACGATCTAAGGCTCAGATTTGTCGCAAACATGCTGAAGAACAGTAACCACAATATAGCGGATATAATTTTTGAAAGCGGTTTTGGAAACATCAGCTGGGCATATGCGGAATTTAAGAAAAAATACGGCATGACGATGTCACAGTATAGGAAAGGTTAGTTTCCTGCGGTGCAGAACAAAGTGCTCCAACCCTTTGGGTTGGAGGGGATCAGCGCGGGTGATTTGCCGTAAGAAAAAACAAAGGAGAGCTTTTGCTCTCCTTTGTTTTTTGGTGCGAGAAACGGGACTTGAACCCGTACGGTGTAACCACACGCCCCTCAAACGTGCGCGTCTGCCAGTTCCGCCACTCTCGCATATTTATCTGCGCCACATTTGCGGCAACAGATAATATTATACACTTTTTTTTGAAAATGTCAATACCTTTTTCAAAATTTTTTTGATTAATTTTAAATGTTTATCAAATCACCAAAAAAGGCTTTGTTTTTCGAGCCGTTTTGTCTATCTTTCTCAAAGCTCGTCGTTGTTTTTAGAGAGAAGCTCCTCCCTGTTGTGCAAACGCCTTTTAACGCCGAATTTGCCGCAGATAATAAGCGTCAGAAAATATATTACCGAAATCGCAAAGAATGCCAACATATAGTCT
>JAZSJE010000073.1:0-10656 GCA_045534135.1 Eubacteriales bacterium | reverse complement strand
GCTAATGGCGGTATAGACAGTGTACTTACTCATATCTACGGCGAGGCTGCAGTGTCCGTACAGAAGGCACGCTATGCTGCGGCTATTGATGAATTTGCCGCTATTTACGGCGCCGACAGAGATATTACTCTTTACTCTGTTGCCGGAAGAAGTGAGCTTTCCGGAAACCATACCGACCACAACCACGGATGCGTTGTGGCTGCCTCGATCGATCTTGATATTATTGCAGTTGCCGCTAAAAGAGAGGATAGTGTTATCCGTATAAAGAGTGAGGGCTTCCCTGAGGACGTAGTTGATTTTTCAGCCTACACCGCTCCCGTAGAGGCAAAGTTCGGTACCTCCGCATCTATTATAGCGGGCATGTGCCAGGGCTTCCTCAAGGATGGATATGCAATAGGCGGATTTGATGCTTATACAACTTCAAACGTACTTAAGGGCTCGGGACTTTCTTCCTCAGCCGCGTTTGAGGATATGGTAGGAAATATTCTTAGCCATATGTATAATGACGGAAAGGTAGATAACGTTGAGATAGCTAAGCTCGCGCAGTATTCCGAAAACGTATTTTTTGGTAAGCCCTGCGGACTTATGGACCAGGTCGCATGCGCAGTCGGAGGTATAGTCGCTATCGACTTCGAGGACCCCAAGGCGCCTGTTATAGATAAGGTAAGCTTTGATATATCCGCGGCTGGATATAATCTTTGCATAGTAAATACCGGTGGAAATCATGCCGACCTTACCGACGATTACGCATCTGTGCCCGCAGAAATGAAGGCGGCAGCCTCATATTTCGGCAAGAAGGTGCTCCGCGAGGTAGACGAGAAGGAATTTATTGCGGCTATTCCCGCGCTTCGTGAAGCTGTAGGCGACAGAGCTGTTCTTCGCGCTTTGCATTTCTTTGCCGAGAACAAGAGAGTTGCATCTCAGAAGGCTGCACTCATGGATGGAGATCTTGACGAGTTCTTTGCACAGGTTATTTCCTCGGGTAAATCGTCCTTCTGCTATCTCCAGAACGTTTACACCACAAAGAACCTTACAGAGCAGGGACTTTCTCTCGCGCTTTGCCTTGCGGAAAAATATCTTAGCGATAAGAATGCAGCTTGGCGCGTGCATGGCGGTGGATTTGCAGGAACTATTCAGGCATATGTTCCCATGAATGACGTTGAGGGCTTTAGAGCTCTTATGGACGGAGTATTTGGCGAGGGCAAGTGCATAGTGCTTCGTATACGTCCCGAGGGCGCCGTAAGAATAGCATAATTGATTTGAATATTTAAATATCAGGAGAAAAACGATGATTGAGCAAAAGGATAAAAAGACAAGTAAGAGAAAAGTATATTTTATGCTTTTTACACTTGCGGTGTCTGCTGTTGCCGTTGCCTTTTATCGTTTTTCTCTTTACGTGGATTTTTTGTTTCCAATAGTCATGTGGGCATATCTTGTAGGTCTTGCCGTACTTGCGATAGTGTATATTTTTTATAACAGAGGATTTTTGCGCAAGGGTATAACAGAGGATATGCTGCCGCAGGATTGGGATGACGAAAGAAAAAAAGCTTTTGTAGAGGACTCAGCGCGCAGAATAAAAAAATCAGCATGGATGCCTGCATTCGCGATAGCCTTTTTTGTGACGTTTTTTGTTGAAGCGTTGGATCTTTTTGTAATTCCCATAGTTAACGGATGGTTCAGATAATCAGAGAAGATTTTAAAGCATTTGTGCTATATTCCGGCTCGGGCGGTAATTCGGTGTTTATCAGGGTAGGCGAGAGCGCGATACTGATAGACGCAGGGAAAAGCGCTCGGGCTCTTTGTAATGCTCTTTGCTCAATAGATGAGAGCATTGATAATATAGATGCCATTTTTATTACGCATGAGCATTGCGATCACGTGTCGGCACTTGAGATAATATCAAAAAAACGGTACATACCTATACATATTACCGCTATTTCGGCTGAGAAATTTGATAAGTGCGCTACGTCGGGCTTACAGCAAAAATTGATCAGGCACGATCCGTGCTTCTGCGTCAGTGTAGGAGAGATGACGGTATCCTCGTTTGTGACTCCGCACGACAGTAAAATGAGCGTTGGGTACAGGATAGAGTTCACTGACGGGGACGGTATATGCGCGATAGGACTCGCAACTGATATAGGTTACGTTTCGGATGACATACGAAAGGGGCTTTTGGGCTGCGAGGTGGTGGTCGTCGAGGCTAATCACGATAGAGAGATGCTTATGACAGGACCGTATCCGTATGATCTGAAGCGACGTGTAGCGTCAAAACGGGGGCACCTCGCGAACGATGACTGTGCTGCTTTTGCTGTCGAGCTCGCTCAAAACGGTACAAAGAGTCTGGTCTTGGCGCACCTAAGTAAAGAAAATAACACACCAGAGCTTGCCTTTGACGAGGTCAGCAGCGCGGTGAGAGGAATGGGAGTTAGTGTATCTGTAGCTATGCCCGACGAGGCGGTAGAGATACCTTTGAAAAAAAGGAGTGATCCGTTTTATGATGAATGTGAAATTTATAACCCTTGGAACGCTTAAAGAGGGATATTTGCGCGATGCCGCCGCCGAATATGAAAAGCGATTGGGGGCATTCTGCCGCTTTGAGTTGGTCCAGCTTAAGGAGGAGCGTCTTTCGGATAATCCGTCTGAGAATGAGATAAGGAATGCGCTTTCCAAGGAGGCTGAAAAAATATTTGCGGAGATATCACCTAAGTCATATTGCGTTGCGATGTGCGTCGAGGGTAAGCAGCTTTCCTCAGAGGAGCTTGCTGAGAAAATAGACGAGGTCGCAATTGAAAAGGGAAATATCTGCTTTATTATAGGAAGTTCATTCGGGCTTTCTGAGGCGGTAAAGGGCAGAGCCGACATGCGTCTGTCGGTCTCAAAGCTGACCTTCCCGCACCAGCTTATGAGAGTAGTGCTTCTTGAAGCTGTTTACAGAGCTTTTAACATAAGCAAGGGAACTAAATACCATAAATAAACTCCGCTTTGCGGAGTTTATTGCTTTATTTGTCGAAAAAGCGGGTGTAAAAGTTGAGATGGATAAAAAGTTTACAATTAGTATATTGCATTTTTGGAGAAAATGAGGTATTATAATATGAATGCTTATTCAAAGATCGTTGCGCGGAGGTGTTGCCATGTTCGGTTACGTTAAGGTAAACAGTGCCGAATTGAAGGTGAAAGAGTACGAATTTTATCGTGGCACATACTGCGGACTGTGCCGCGCTATGGGAAAATGCACGGGGCAATGCTCGAGAATGACGCTTAATTACGATTTCGTGTTTTTGGCTATGGTAAGGCTTGCGATAGCGCCTGTGAAAACCGAATTCAAACAAAAAAGATGCTTTATGCATCCGTTTAAAAAGCGAAATTCTATGCTCAGAAATCCCATACTCGATTTTTGTGCCAGCGCTTCTGCTATACTTAACTATCAAAAGGTAGCTGACGATCTTGCAGACGAAAAGGGTATGAAAAAATTCAAGGCACGTTTGGCAAAGCCTTTTGTGTCGCATTCCAGAAAAAAGGCACTCAAGCGTTTTCCTGAGTTGAAGGCTCTTGACGAATCTGTAGCGAAAAGGCTTGAGGAGCTCGCGGCCGAGGAAAAGAGTGACAGCATAAGTGTGGATGCGCCTGCCGATTGCTTTGGCAGATTGCTTGGCGATATTATGTCATTTGGACTTGAGGGAGCTGATGCGCGTATAGCCTATGAGCTTGGCAGGAATATCGGAGCATGGATATATATGGCTGATGCCATTGAGGATATGGCTGAGGATTTTAAGAAGGGAAGATACAACCCGTTCTTAAAGCTTTATGATGGGCGTATACCGACGAGCGAGGAGCTTGAGTCTATATCCTACGGTGTAAAAAATCATCTTTACGGTGCAGAGGCAGCGGTGGATCTTATAGAAAACGTCGACCCCGCCGTGAAAAATATAATACAGAATATAATCTATCTTGGAGTGACCGAAAGGACTGACGGGATAATCAAAGCTTATATAAGCGAAAAGGAGCGAAAGGAAACAGACAATGACTGATCCGTACAAGGTTTTGGGCGTGTCGCCCAATGCGACCGACGATGAAATAAAGAAGGCGTACAGAGATCTCGCCAGAAAATACCACCCTGACAAATACCGTGACAGCGATCTTGCCGATCTTGCAAGTGACAAGATGAAGGAAGTTAACGCGGCATATGAAGAAATACAGAATATGCGCAAAAACGGAAATAGCGGCTCACAGGGGAACGCAGGCAGAGGATATGGATCCTCAGCAGGCGGAAACACTCAGTACAGTGAGATACGCAGACTTATAAATATGGGAAATATAGGTGCCGCAGAGCAAAGACTTCTTCAGGTTCACGAGGGCGACAGAACTGCCGAGTGGAACTTCCTTTACGGTTGTGTTCTTGTCAGAAAGGGCAGATACGTTGACGCGCAGAAGTATTTGGATATGGCCTGTTCTATGGATCCCTATAACCAGGAATACCGAACTGCCCGCGAGCAGCTTCGCAGACAGGCAAACGGATACGGTGGGGGATACAATACCGCGGGAGGCGGTGGAGGATGCTCCACGTGTGACATATGCCAGGGACTTATTTGCGCGGACTGCTTCTGCGAGTGCATGAGCGGTGACCTTATAAGGTGCTGCTAAGGAGATACTATGGCTAAAAAGAGTAATGGTTATCCTGCAAAAAAGCTGGCCGTCTGTGCTATGCTGGCGGCTCTCGGGGTCGTATTACTTACTTTTGGTGCACTTATTGAGGTGATCGATATCTCTATGGCGGTAATAGCCTCGCTTCTTTCTATCGTGGCTGTTATAGAATACGGTGGAAGCGCACCTTGGATGGTATACGGAGTAACGGCAATACTTTCGGTATTGCTTATCCCAAATAAAACGCCTGCCGTCTTTTATGCGTTCTTCTTCGGATTTTATCCAATCCTTAAGGAGAAATTTGAGAAAAAGAACATGGTGATGTCATGGCTATTAAAGGAAATAACCTTTAATATTTCTCTTGCTCTTATGGGTGCCGCCGCTATATATCTGATGCTGGGTACTACCAACAATGACCTGATAACTCCTGTTTATATAGGAATAGCGGTAGTTCTTGCCGAGGTAGTGTTTGTGCTTTACGATATAGCGCTGACAAGACTCATTTCGTTTTATATCATACACATGAGAACAAGATTTAAGTCTTTATTTAAATAAAGATCAAGGTGCGCCTGTAAAAATGCGCACCTTATTTTATTATTTAAGCTAAAAGCTATTGACAAATAGCGCTATTGATACTATAATCTAACCATATCATATTCAGGAAGGAGTATAGAGTATGAAAAAAATAATTGTTGAGGGGCACAGAGGATATTGCGCAAAATATCCCGAGAATACGCTTATTTCATTTGAGGCAGCGATAGATCTGGGAGTAGATGCGTTTGAGTTTGACGTATGGCTCTCTAAGGATAAAATACCCGTAATAATGCATGACGGAAACGGAAGACGTACCTGTGGAGTGGATAAGCACGTACGCAATATGACTCTTGATGAGATCAAGGCGGAGATGGAGCCCGCTTATAAGGAAAAATTTGGAGATACCTACGTGGGAATGGGACTTACTGTACCTACCCTTGAGGAGCTTTGCCAGCTTGTTGATCGCAAGCGTCCCGGAATGTGCTTAGGTGTTGAGATAAAGGAATATACCGAGGAGTGTGTCGACATAACCGTGGCTATGCTCAAAAAGTACGGTCTTTTCGATAATGCGTGGTTCTATGCTTTTGACGCGCCTACTATCAAGTGGCTCAAGGAAAAGTATAACGCAAGAACTATGGGATATCCCGATTTTCAGATGGGACGCTGGGAGGAAGGATCTTACGACTATTACGAGGAGATCGGACTGAGTATGAATGTAGTTCGTTCGGAGATATTTCCCATATATGCCGCAAAGGGTATGCCAATGCATCTGTTCTGTGCCGATAACGAAGCCGACGTTCGCCTCTGCATTGAAAAGGGGGCAGACCTTATTACGGCAAACGATCCCGTGCCGCTTATGAAGGTCCTTGGAAGAATATAAATATATAAAAAGAAGCCCCGTTTTCATTTCGAAAACGGGGCTTTATTATTATTTATTTTTCCACGATGCTTCCGTCATTGCATGTCACATTGCAGGCTGTACTGCTTTTCCAACCGTTTTCTTTATGTACGGAGTTCCACTGCTCGGTGGTCCCGCTATAAATAAGCGTGGTGAGCGCGCTGCAATTGTAGAAGGTGTCGTTGGGAATATAGGTAACACCCGTACCCAGAGAAACACTGTTCAGGGCGTGGCACTCTCCAAATGCTCTCGTTTCAATATTTGTAAGGCTATCGCCACCTGTTACCGACTTGATTGCCTTGCAGTTATAAAATGCTCTTGTTTTTATCGTGGTAACACCCTTTCCCAGCTTAACTTCGGGAATACTCCAGCAGTTTTCAAATGCTCTGCTGTCGATTTCCGTAACGCTATCAGGAATAGTAAGACTGAGTAAGTTTGAGCAATAGTAGAATGCCGCGCTTCCTATTTTTTTAAGTCCGCTGCCGAGCTCAAGTGTTGCCAGCTTCTTGCACATATAGAAGGTACATTCTTCAATTGACTTAAGACCGTTTCCGATCGATACCTTTACAAGCGTGTCGCAGGAATAGAATGCATATCCGCCAATATAGGTAACGCTATCGGGAATGGTAACTCCCATAAGGAAGGAACAGGAATTGAAAGCGGCATATCCGATGCTCTCCAGGTTTTTGCCAAAGGTTATTTTCATCAGAGCTGTGCAGTTGTCGAATGCGTAATCACCTATGGCCAGTACACTGTCGGGAATTGTAACGCTTGAAAGCTGCGTGCATTTTTTGAAAGCGTTACAGTATATTACACGGGTATTCGCGTTTATCACGTACTCACGCTGAGATTTGCTCTTTGGAAACATAAGGACCGCGTGGGGATTAGAGGTGTTTCCAAGATAATAGATATTGTCCGCGAGAGTGTAGGATATCTTGGGGCAGTTGGCAAAGGCATCTGCGTCTATATTGGCAATTCCGTTGCCTATTGACACCGTGGAAAGAGTAACGCAACCACTGAATGCGCTTTTCCCTATGGTAGTGACGCTGTCAGGGATAGTCAGCTTGGTCAGATTTGTACAGCCGATAAACGCATAATCGTTTATCTTTGTAAAGCTGTCGGGAACGGTCAGCTCCGTCAGGAGAGCATCACCTATGTGTAGCTTTTTAGTTGAATTGATCGGATTTGCTTCAGCGTTGCCAAATTTGATCTCGAGCCAATCGTTGAGCGAGGCTATATGTACCTCGGCAAGAGAGGAACAGCTTTTGAATGCGCTGCCTTTGATATCCTCAATGCCATTGCCCAGATCTACACGTTTAAGGGAACCGCAGTATATAAATGCCTCTGAGCCGATCTCGGTCACGCTGTCAGGAATACTTATTTCGGTAAGCCCCGCGCATGCGCTGAATGCATTTTTGCCTATTTTTTCTAAGCCCTCGGGGAAGGTTACCTTAGTCATTTTTTTGCAATTGTAAAAAGCGAATGCGGATATTTGCTTAACGTCATCTGGGATAGTAAGCTCGGTGATAAGATCGTCGCTAAGATAGAGATCGTATGCGTAATAGAGAGGATTTGAATCGTATGTGGCAAAATCTATATTACACCACGAAGTGAGGCTGCTTATATTGACACGTCTGAGATTTTTGCACCCGTAAAACGCATCGGTCTTTATGTAAGCAATATCCTCAGGGAAGGTTACGCTTTCGATTGATTCGCAGCCGCTAAAGGTATATTTCCCGATGCCCACAAGCCCTTCGGGAAGTGTAAGCTCGGTCAAGCACTCGCCGTTAATATAGAGGTCGTGCGCATAGTAAAGAGGATTAGCCTGTCTGTCGTGAAAATCTATGCTCATCCACGTGCTCAAATCACTTGTATGTACCTTTTCAAGTGAAGTGCAGTTATAGAATGCGGATACTCCTATATCGGTAATGCTTTTTCCAAGGGTAACACTTTTAATGCTTTTACAGCCATCCAGCGCTCTTTCCTTTATTGCTGTTACGGGAAGTCCTTCGTATGTGTCTATAACTATATCGGTATCGCTCATAGTGCCGTAGCCTACTAAGCTGTAGCTCTTTTTATCCTCATTGAGCTCATATTGGAGTCCCTTGAGCTCGGGCTTTTGGGTGTTGCTTTGATTATTGTCCTTGTCAGTGTTGTCATCGCTCGGCTTATCCGTGTTCTCGGTATTTGACGGTACGTTTAATGTCGGGGTAGTAATATCCTCAAAGCCCATATCGCAAGAGATAAAGGTTGTCAGTATTATAATGGCGGTCAAAATACACGCAAACAGTTTTTTCATATTATCCTCCCCAATTAGATCGTGCTTGAAAATATCTGCATCAAAGACAGTATAGCACATTTTTATTTTTTTGTCAAGGAAGAAGATAGGGTGAATATAAATAAAGCGTCCGTGAAAATTCTCGGGCGCTTTTGCGTTATGATAATAAAATTTCGGCTTCGAGGCATGTAACGCCTTCGCCATTAAGCGTTCTAAAGCTGTATTTTCCATCCTCAAAGGAACGATATAACTTTATTCTTTCACCGAAGGCCGCCTCGTGAAGATAGGAAAGCGAGATACCTTTTATTGAGGAAACCTGCTCATACGGAATAAAATCACAGAGCATATCGGCATACTTCGTATTGTTCATATGCATGTTGTAGTCGATGTCGGAGTAAACGATATTCCGTTCCCCTACAAGCTCCATATTTTCGGTCTTAGGTACCCTGAAGCGTAGCGGAAGACCTATGTCTACAGGGCTTTCATGCTCAAATTCAACAGGAAAGCTATCGACCTTGCATAGCTGTCTGCTCTCAAGCGAAACGAGTGCCCAGGTAGTATCAGCGGTGGCTATAAGCTCGTCACCTCTGTGTATCTCATAAAAACGGCTGAAAGCATAGCCGCGGCTTTCGCAGGTCCAGGTGCTTACAGTGATATCCTGATAGGCGTAAAGGGGCGCGTTTATGGCAAGACGTGTCTTGCTGAGAATAAAGGCAAGCTTTTTTTCATCTCTGAGCCATTCCAGATTGCAATTAAGGCTGTCAATATGAGAATTTGAGGTCTCCTGCATATATACGAGCAGTTGAGTAGGGCGTACGCGTCTGCTTGCGTCAGTGTCATGCCATCGTGTGGTGAATTTTCGTGAGAATATCATATGATCTCCTTTTTAAGGGTATTAAGATATTCTAACAAAAAGTTTTTAACATTTCAATATGATTTTGTTAATTCTTTAGCCTTGAGCTGACGGAATATCTCCGCCCATGACAGTGTCTGCTCCCTCATTTGTAGCTACAGCGCCAAGACCGAAGCTGACTGCGATGGCGGTGTTTACCTCGGTCATCATATGATCGTCCAGGTGTCCCATTTTCTCCTTTAAGCGACGCTTATCGAGTGTACGTATCTGCTCCAGCAGCACTACCGAATCCTTGGCAAGTCCAACCTTGTCGGCATGAATATCTATGTGGGTGGGCAATCGGGTTTTGCCCATTCTTGATGTAATTGCGGCGGCGATCACCGTAGGGCTGTATCGGTTGCCCACGTCATTCTGTATTATAAGCACAGGACGCAGACCGCCCTGCTCGGAGCCGACTACGGGACTAAGATCGGCGTAATAAATATCTCCTCGTTTTATACTCATCAAATTTCACTCTCCAAATCAAAACATAAATTTCCTTTCAGATATATTTTTGTCACTCTGCGCACAATTTTAAACACAAAAAGATATTTTGAAGTAAGGAAGTTTTAACCATTTTTAGACCAAAGGCGACAGAGAAAATACCATAAGCTCTTGTTACAGTAAATGCGTAGGTGTAATAAACGGTTAAAATTAACCGACTGTTATATTTCTTATGGTAAACGTATTGACATATATTTGTACATATGTTATAATTAATTTGTAAAGTATGCAAATTAGTTGTGCATAATGCTATATTTCGAAAGGAGGATACTACGATGAAGAAAAATCAAGTTTACCGAAAAAAGAATAAAAATAATTTCAGTGCTAAAGTCGCCTTCAAGCTTTCATTTGTCGCTGCTATCCTTGCGGTGGCCATGATATTTGGTGTTTCCTGTACGGTTGCGACAGATTCGACACAAGAGCAGTACTCAAGTGAGAACACAGATAGGATAACCGAAAAAACGGAAAGCAAGCAGACTCAAGGAAGCCAACAGGCAACGGAAAAAGGCGAAAAGGAAGAAGTTGAGGAAGAAAAGAAATACGATATTATAGTTCTTCCCGAGGAGGATCTTGAGGATCCCATTAATTATGATCCTTCTCAGTATGAAGATTATCGGATCATGGATATAGAGCTTCCCGAGATGACTAAATACGGAGGATCCTCTAAAGAAATGACGGCTTGGATTAATGACAGGAGAACCCAAATCGCTTATAGTGGTGCGGGTGAAAATCTTGACGGATTTTTCAATGCTACAATAAGAGAGTTCCTTAGCGGAAGCGGTGCTAAAAACCGAGTTTACTCACCTGTAAACGTATATATGGCACTTGCTATGCTTGCGGAGATATGTGACGGAGAGAGCAGAGCGCAGATACTGGAGGCTTTAAACGCGGAAAGCATTGAAGCCCTGC
>JAZSJE010000014.1:0-6061 GCA_045534135.1 Eubacteriales bacterium | reverse complement strand
AGCTTGCCGAGGGTTACTATACGGTCAAGGCAATAATGCTGCTCAAGGAAAAATACGGGGTAGATATGCCTATATGCGATGCGGTTCACGCTATCCTTTATGAAAACGCAGAGCCGAGAGAAACGATAAAAAAGCTCTTTGAAAGGCGTACAACCGAAGAATTTTACAAATGATTTTTTGAAGGTCGGATATGTTTTTTGATTCACACGCTCATTACTACGACGCACGGTTTTACGGTGAGGAGAATCCTCAAGGGGCAGAGGCTCTGCTTTCTGAGCTGTTTGGCAACGGACTTCTCGGTGTAATAAATATAGGAACCAATCCACATAGCAATCTTCTTGCGGTAGGGCAGGCTAAGAAATTTGAATGTATGTATGCCGCGGTGGGTATCCATCCTACTGATATGGCACATATGGATATGCCGCTTGACGAGGCGCTTGAGTCCGTCAAGGAGCTTGCTACGGGACGCGACAATAAGGTCGTGGCAATAGGCGAGATAGGGCTTGATTACTATTGGGAGCCTTATGACAGAGAAGCTCAGAAGATGTGCTTTGAAGCTCAGATAGAGCTTGCGAGAGAGCTTTCCATGCCCGTGATAATCCACGACAGAGAGGCGCACGGCGACTGCTTTGAAACGGTCTTGAAATACCCCGATATCAAGGGCGTATTTCACAGCTTCAGCGGAAGCGCACAGATGGCAAAGGAGCTTGTGAAGCGAGGATGGTATATCTCCTTCTCGGGTGTTGTGTCCTTCAAAAACGCCGCAAGGATAAAAGAGGTTGCAAGTGTAGTTCCCGATGACAGAATACTCATCGAAACCGACGCGCCTTATCTTGCGCCACACCCGTTCAGGGGCAAAATAAACCATTCGGGCAGACTTTCGTATACGGCGGGCGCGCTTGCCGAAGCAAGAGGATGCGATATAGAGCAGATCGCACGCCTTACCCGCGATAACGTAAAAGCACTTTTTGGAGTGTAGAGAAGGGGGAATAAAATGCTTCTTTACATAATCAGACACGGAGATCCGATATATGAGACCGACTCGCTGACCGAGCGCGGAAGGCTTCAGGCAGAGGCAGTAGCTAAGCGTATGAAGGCAGCGGGAATAAACAAGGTCTTTTCCTCACCTATGGGCAGAGCAAGAATGACCGCGGAGCCCACGTGCAGGTTGCTCGGACTTGAATGTAATATCGAGAAATGGGCACATGAGATATACGATCCTTTTCCTGATATAAATCAGACTGTGGGCAGGATAACGCAAAATATCTATGAGCGAGGAAATGGAAGTATAGATATCCCATACGAGCGCTCTTTTGAGTGTGAGGGCTTTAATACCCCTCAAATGAGGGACTCGGCTGAGTTTATCAAAAGAGAGGGAAATGCCTTCCTTGAACGACTTGGATACAAAGAAGAAAACGGAATTTACCGAGTAGTGTGTCCTAATAATGATAGGATAGCGCTGTTTTGCCACGCGGTTATGGGCAGAGTATGGCTCTCCACACTTTTGCATATACCCGTCCATATGATGTGGCTGGCATTCTCATACACCCATACGGGAGTTACCATAATAGAATTCCCGAATACAGACAACGGTATAACAGTTCCCAGATGTCGTTGCTTCTCGGATATGTCGCATCTGTTTGATGCCGGACTTGATATGAAGCACGATAATGATATTGATATATAAAATGAACGGATGTGTCAGTGTGACACATCCGCTTTTTTTGTATTTATATATTGAATAGGTGAAATTCCTACCGATTTTTTGAAATATTTAGAAAAATAACTTACCGAATTAAATCCGCAGAGTTCTGCGGTGCGGTATACACTTGCTTGCCCCGAGCATAACAGCTTTTTAGCAAGCGTTATTCGTGATTGGAGAACGTATTCCATGGGTGATATTGAAAAGCGTTGTGCAAAAAGCTCGCAGAAGCGACTTTGAGAGTAACCGCTGATACTACACATACGCGAAAGACTCCAGATATCCGCAGGATCCCGTGATATAGCCTGATATACCTCTGCAATTCCATCGTGTATATTTTCTTTTTCGTAACTTTGAGAGTATTTTCTGTAAGTGTCGATTATCATTTCGGTTATAAGACAGCTTATTTTGTCTTCATATCCGATTGACAGTTCCCGTGCTTCCTCGGCTATGCGTGTGCCAATGCTCCTGAAAAACGAAGTGTCGGAAAGCTTAAAGGCGATATTTTGGGGCAGAGGATATCGTTGGAGGAGAGCACCGAAGTCATTTCCATATATATAAAACCAATCGTTTTTAAAGCCCTTGGTCATATCACGGCGTGGACCGTGATAAACAATATGACCGGGCGTATTTATAAGTATATCTCCCGAGTTGCCTTCGCAGAGCTCTCCGTCCTTTTCGTATAGAAAAGGAGTAAGGAATAAACAGATAGTATAATGTTCGGGAATAATTTTTTTTGCGAACTCGCCCCGTGCGTGCGGAAAATCCATTCCAAATAGCTCTAATTTCATAGCTGCTCCCGTAATCGTAATATAGTACAAAATAATCGTAAAAAAATCCATTGATATACATATAATATCATAATATAATATAAATGTCAATAAAATCACAGAAGGTATAAAGCTATGAAAAAATTACTTTTAAACGGCATATGGAAGCTTGAGGGCGGCGGATATTCCTGCGAAGGTGAGATACCTGGTTCGGTGTATTCTATCCTGTTAAATAACGGGCTTATAGAAGACCCCTATTACAGAATGAACGAGCTTGGTGCTTATGAGCTGTCACGAAAGGATTTTACTTTTTCACGTCACTTTGCATATGAGCCTACGGGTACAAATAAGGTTCTGCTATGCTGTGACGGACTGGACACGCTGTGCGATATTTATCTCAACGGCAATTTCGTTGAGCATACCGATAATATGCACCGCTCGTATGAGCTTGATATAAGCTCATACATAAAAAACGGAGAAAATTTTATAGAGCTTCGCTTTTTCTCACCGGTAAATTACGCGCTGAAAAAATATGACGAGGATCCGCTGTGGGCTACCTCCGATGCATTAGACGGTATTTCTCATTTGCGTAAGGCACACTGTATGTTCGGTTGGGATTGGGGTCCCAGACTTCCCGACGAGGGTATCTGGAAGGATATATATCTGCTTGAGGTGAATTCCGACCGCATACTTGATGTTGAGCTTATCCAGCGTCATGAGGACCAAAGGGTATTCTTGACCCCCAAGGTAACTACCGAGCGTGGAGAAGGCAATGTAATTATAACGCTGATCACACCCGACGGGAAAAAAGCTCGGATAGCGGCAAATACAGAAAACGAGGTAATATCCCCTGAGCTTTGGTGGCCTCATGGATATGGCAAGCAGCCTCTTTATAGGGTAAAGGTCGAGCTTACGGAGCAGGGAGCCGTGGTAGATTCGTGTGAAAAGAGGATAGGCTTGAGGGAGCTTAAGCTTATACGTGAAAAGGACAGATACGGCGAGAGCTTTTGCCACGAGGTAAACGGTATACGTATCTTTGCCATGGGAGCGGATTATATCCCCGAGGATAACATTCTTTCAAGATGCAACGAGGAAAGAACGAGAAAGCTGCTCGAATGCTGCGTAAATTCTAATTTCAACACGGTCAGAGTATGGGGTGGCGGAATATATCCCTTTGACTATTTCTTTGATATTTGCGATGAGCTGGGGCTTTTGGTATTTGAGGATCTTATGTTTGCCTGCATAGAATTTCCTTCAACTGAAGAGTTCCGCGCAAATATTGGACCTGAGATAAGGCAAAATCTTATGCGGATGCGCCACCATGCGTGTATAGCGGTCATATCCGGTAATAACGAGATAGAGGAAAGTGTTTCATATCCGTGGTGGAGCGATGAAAAAAGGCAGATATATATTGATATATCCGAGGGATTTATAGCCGATATAGTAAGCGACGTGTGTCCGTATATACCTTATATCTCATCGTCACCCACCAGCTGCGGACACTGTATAGATCCCCAAAATGAGAACTACGGTGACTCGCATTACTGGGCGGTCTGGCACCAAAATAAGCCATTTGCAGAATACAGAAATCACCATTTCAGATATTTGAGTGAGTTCGGATTTCAGTCGTTTCCATGTGAGAAGACTGTAAATGCTTTTACGCTTCCCGAGGAGAGAAACATATTCAGCAGAACAATGGAGATGCATCAGCGAAACGGAAATGCTAACGCAAAAATCCTTACTTATCTATCCCAGACCTTCAAATATCCTCATTCGTTCGGCACTCTTTTGTTTGCGTCACAGCTTTTGCAGGCAGAGGCTATACGCTATGGTGTAGAACATTTCAGACGCAACAGAGGGCGTTGCATGGGAGCACTTTATTGGCAGCTTAATGACATCTGGCCTGTTGCCTCTTGGGCGAGTATTGACTACTACGGCAGGTATAAGGCTCTGCAATACGTTGCCAAGCGGTTCTTCGCTCCGGTAATGATCTCCTGCGCTGAAAAGGGCGAGCGCACGACACGCCCCGATGTAAATATTCAGCCTCAAAGGGCAGATTATACCACCGAAGCACAGCTTGCGGTAGCAAATGAAACCTTGGAGGAGGTAAGCGGAAAAGTAGTATGGGCGCTTCGAGGCGCAGACGGAAAAATTATACGTGAGGGATCGGCAGACGTTACTGTGCCTGCACTGTCATCAGTTTGTCTTGAGAATATGGACTTCAATAAGACCGATGTTAACAATACGTATATGAGCTTTGCGTTTTTTGTTGAGGGCAAGGAGATATCTTCGGGAACGGTGCTTTTTACTACACCGAAGTATTTCAATTTTCTTGACCCCAAGCTCAGGTGCGAGGTTAAGGATGGAGAGATAACGATATATGCCGACGCTTATGCAAAATATGTACAGATAGACTCGTGTGATAGCGATTTTGTGCTGGAGGATAACTATTTTGACATGAACGCGGGTAAGCGTACCGTAAAAATAATTGAAGGAACACCCAAGACCGTGCAGCTACGCAGTGTCTATGATATAAAATAATATAACGCCTATGACCGCGGTCATAGGCGTTATATTTTGGTGAAGAATGAAAAATAGAGGTTATAGAGTATATTTTGTAAAAAATCCACAAAAAAGGAGGTGAGATTTCTATATTCCGTGCGCCAAAAAAAGAAGAAAAGCTATTGCAAACTTGACAAAAATATTGTATAATAGAGGAAAGGTTTGGTTAAAAAGACCAACAAAACGAGTTTTAGCTACAAAAAATTGGCTAACTTGTTAAAAATACATTATTATTTTCCGCAGGATGCGGAAGCAAGGAGGAAAATCCAATGGCTGTTATCGACACCAAACAAATCAGAAACATCGCATTGCTTGGACACGGAGGTTGCGGTAAGACCTCGCTCGCTGAGGCAATGTTATATATTACGGGCGGCACCGACCGTCTTGGAAAGGTTGCGGACGGAAATACTACTTCTGACTATGATGCAGAGGAAACCAAGAGAGGCTTCTCACTTTCTGCATCTCTGCTTAACATGATGTGGAAGGATACCAAGATCAATCTTATAGATGCTCCCGGTTATCTCGATTTCGTAGGTGAGGTGCATCAGGCGCTTCGCGTTGCTGACAGCGCGGTTATCGTTGTTGACGGCAAGGCAGGAATTGAGATAGGAACAGAGCTTGCGTGGAATTACGCTACTGCCGCAGGACTGCCCAAGGCATTCTTTATCAACAAGTTCGACGATAACGAGGCACGTTTTGCAAGAGTTCTTGACGATCTTCACGTTACCTTCGGTAAAAACATCTGTCCTTTGACTATTCCTATGGTAAAGAACGGTGAGGTTACCGGTTGTATCGACCTTATCGACGAGAGCGCGCACGTATTTGATAACAACGGACGTCACAGCATCGAGCTTATTCCCGATGAGTCCAAGGAAGCAGTCGCAAAGTATCGCGATATGCTTATGGAAGCAGTTGCGAGCACAGACGAGGAGCTTATGGAGAAGTACTTCGGCGGTGAGGAGATAACTCACATCGAGGCTATCAACGCAGTTCACGAGGGTATCATCCACGGTGAAAGTCGGAGGCC
>JAZSJE010000091.1:0-8692 GCA_045534135.1 Eubacteriales bacterium | reverse complement strand
AGAGCGAAAGGCTCTCTTGCTCCGAGCTTAATTTTCCCGAGGGCGCTGAAATAGTGAACGTTTACGCCTACGCCTTTGCCGACGGTACGGTGATCGAGGATGGGCGACAGATGCTGAGCGGAAGTTGTAGATATAACGTACTGTGCCTTGTCGGCGGTGAGTATACTCACGTTGAGGCAAGGATCCCATTCAAGCAGGAGATGGACTGCGCGGACAATATAGAGGCTATCGATGCTCTTATAAGAGTATCTAATTGCAAGGTAAGAGCTGACTCGGAATATATAAGCTTTGAGGCAGATATGTCTGTATCGTGTGCAGCATTCGGTAGCAAAGCCACCGAAATGCCATATGACGTGTGCTTTGGTGAGGTACGTGAGGAGCACAAGGACCGTTGGATCGTATACTATGTTACAGCGGGAGATGATCTTTGGAGTATCGCCAAGCGCTATGGAGTGAGTGAGGATAAGATAAAGGGCGATCCTCTTTCCGATCGATACGTAATGATAGAAAAATAAGAAAAGCCGTTTTGCATTTGCAAAACGGCTTTTCTTTACATGTGTTTGTCAAGAAATTCAAAAAGCTCTTTTTTATAAAGCTGCTCGTCGTGGAATATCGCTGCTGCGTGATCCGCATTCGGGATAAGGACAAGCTTAGTGTTATGCGGTGAGTTTTTTGCTATCGTTTTTGAATGCTCGGAAGCAACGAACGTGTCTGCGTCACCGTGGAATATCAATGCGGGGAGATGTGAGGATGAAATGCTTTTTAGCGCGGTAGTTTCTCTGAGTTTGCACCTTGCAAGTATGCGAAACCAAAGGTTGGTAAAATATATGAGCGGAAAAGCAGGGACTCGGTAGCGTTTACGCATTACCTCACTGATTATCGTCCAAGGGGAAATAAAGGGGCAGTCTGCCACGATGCAGCGAAGGGCACGGTCATTTTTATCCGCAAGATCGCTGGCCATAAGAACTGTGGCGCCACCCATGGAAAGCCCCATAAGAGCAACGGGCATATCATCACCGAAGATCTCTCCTGCCTTTTTTCTCCAACGTATAGCGTCGTGCCTTTCCTTAAGCCCGTAGCACACATATTTTCCCTCACTTTTTCTATGTGAGCGCTGATGCACGGCAATTACGTGATAGTTTTCCTCGTGAAGAATGCGCATCTGCATGCATAGATCGCGGCGAACGTAGGAGCGATATCCGTGAAAGCATATAACAACACCCTTTGGTTTGTCATTCTTTGCTCTGATCAGGTTAGCAAAGAGCTTAAGATTGTCGTGAGAGGTGATCGTAAGATCTTCCTTTTCGATGTTCTCAAACCATTTGTAATCCTGTCGCAGTCTTTCCTTGAGTGTGGGATTATCTTTTATTTTAACAAATGCGTTCTCAAAAGTATCCTCAACTTCCTTGCATCTGACGCTTGCAACAAAGAAAACGACGTATCCTCCGATGAGAAAGAAAAGTATGATGGAAGCTAACAGAGCTAAGCATATATATAGTGCAATCATTAAAACACCGCCTTTCACCAGTATATTCTACCACAAATTGAAACAAAAATCAAGTAAAAAGAGCCGAACAAAAAATGTTCGGCTCAAAAATTTTAATTAATCGAAGAAATAATTTTCTTTGATCGATTCGCAACTGGCTGTTGGGATGCTCTGCTTTTCCAATGCCTCGTATGTAGAACCAATAGAGGCTATTGCATCGCAATATTTGTCGTAAAGTGAATCCGAAAGCTCGGAGTCCTCGTCGATGGTCAGCATTGAAGCAGTGTAGAGCTCAGCGGCAGAGGTCAGCTTTTCGCAGAGAGGAAATTCAAGCTCAAGTGGGAGATATACGGGACTGAATTTATGAGCCTCGGGAAGCTTTTCCGACTTGCGTATCCTTTTATCGAGGGATGAATTAGAGGAGCAGAAGGAAGCTATGAGATAAGGGACTCTTTCCTCGTAATCCTCTATGTTTACGCTGTTTGCTACCTCGCCTATCAACGACAGCGCACCGGTGTATATTTCTCTGTTAGTAACCGACATAGCTTATACCTTAGTTAGCAGCAGGGAAGCTTACGTTAAGGCATACCATTTCGGAGGGGTATACTACCTTAGCGCCGTAAAGGTGAAGTCCCTTGACAGCATCTGCAAATCTCTTTTCGGGGCGGTATGCGTCGATCTCAGAGAACTGCTCGGCATATGCGATAGCTCTGGTAGTTCTCATAAGGCAGCTGTGGGTGGTAGAGGAGTCGTCAACAGTCTTTTTGATGTTGTTGGAAACGTATATCTTACAGCCTGCGAATGAACCGAGATATCCTGTTTCTGCCACGGAGCTGTCGCAGAAGGGAAGCGCAAGCTTTTCCTTAAGAATTACCGATGCAACCGCGGGAGATACCTCAAGAACTACGTTTTCCATATCGGACACGTTGTTCTCGTAAAGCTTCTGGCGGGCATCAATGATCTTCTCGAGAAGCTCTCCCTCGTTTGCGGTGCTGCAGTTGACGGTGTTTCCAGCTTCGGATACGAGCTCATATACGAATTTATCAGCCTTGTTTGCGATAGAGCTTGCCGCGATCTTCATTGCGGCGTCCATAAGCTTGGGTGTGCACTGAGTCTTGTCGATGTCATCTATCTGGAAGTTAAAGTATTTTGCCTGATCTATGCAAAGCTCCTGTACGGTATCGGAAAGAGCCTGAGGATTGGACATATCGGTATCCTTGGTATAGTCGTTTACGTCAATGCTTCCAACTCCGCAGATCTTTACTACAGAGCCGCGATTTTTGATCTCACCTTCGTAGTCGCGGTTGCAGTGCGCTACCGCGATGTACTGCTTATCAAGAGATGTTGCGAGGTTTTCGCTCCAGATTGTGGGTATAAAATTTGTGATTGCCATAATAAAATTCCTTTCTTTTTTGAGTTTTTAATTTTCCATCCATTTTTTCATGGATTCTTTTATTTTTGAGTAGTTAGCGTGGACCTCCGAACGGGACATTTTCTTTACCTCGTCGGGAGTAAAATATTCGCATGCAAGATCTCTGCCGGCGATACCGGGTGAGCGTGATGCGTTTGCAAAGTTTATTTGGGAGATACGTGCCTCCTCCGCCGCAAGTCTTTTTTCATACAGGGCATATGATGCTATAAGAGGAGTTCCTTTTTTTACGTTTTCCCATACGCTTTCGGGGATATTTTCTATATCGACGGTTGGAAAAAGTGCCTTGAAATCGCTGATCTCCTCGAGTATTTTAGCTTGGGTTTCTCTTTGGGATTCAAGCTCGGAGATCTGTGAGCGTAAAGCCTCTATCTCTGCCTTGAGAGCTTCGATGCTTTCGTCCTGATCAGTGCTTTGAAGATCGCTTTCAATGCTATCCTGCGTCAGGCTCTCGTGAGTCTCTACGGCAGTGTCGGCTTCTGTATCTGACGCTGCTTCTGTTTCCTCAGGGATAGCTACAGTATATTCTTCGTTCATATTTTTTCCTCACTTTCCTGCGTTTTAGGCAGCTCCTCAATGCTTCTTAAGAGCTCGTCGCGATCCGCGATAGTGCCTGAGGGGAGACGCTTTATATATTCCGCAACTCCGATGTGACCGCCATTGAAAAGCTTGTCGAGTATATTCTGCGCGCTTGCCGCGCTGAAACGAGATATTTCTCCGATCTCTACGTCAGCGCACAGCACGTCATTTTTGAGTATTGAAAACTCTACGTTTTTAACCTTTATTCCTTCTTTTGTGAAACAGGGGAGCAGGCGCTCCGATGGGTAATAGGCACACATCATATCCGCCCAGATATTAGCCAGATCCGTTACACAACGGTAGTATGCGCTTCTTATGTGTGCCAGAGGGATCCTTGAGGTTTCCTGGAGCGCGAGTATCGCGCTTGTATTATCCGCCTCAAGGTTTCCAAGAGCGGATTCCGTGGCTCCCATAAGCTCTTTTGTAAGGTTTACAGAGCTTTCGATAAGCTGCATGTATCCGTTTTGCAGCTTTCCTACACCCACAACGCTTACAGAGTCCGCGATATTTCCTCCTCCGTAGGCAGCTATTGCCTCACCTACCTCATTTGACCATTCGGGAATTTTCGTTTTGTCATATACGATCTTTGAAAATGCGGTATCGGTCATATGCTTCATTACCATAGCGTAGGCTCTGTTGATGAATTTCTGGTTCGGTATCAACGAGGTTATAGGGGAAATACCGTGAAAGCTGTTTTTAACGGGTGACCAGTTGAGATATGCTATCGGGTAGAGTCTGCAATCGGTGCGTCCGCGGCGGATAACGCATTCCTTTGTGGATTTTTCGAATACGACCTTCCCGTTTTCGCGCCAGAACTTTATAATGTAGGTAGCTTTTGCTTCGTCCTCACCCTCAAGCTCATATTTTGCAAGATCGCCTGATTGAACGCTACAGTCACTGTCAGGGAGTATTTTGGCAATATCGCTCTCGCTGACACCGGCGGATCTTGCTTCTGCTACAAGATGAGATACGCTGTCTCTGCCCGAAAGAATTATGTAATCCTGACTTTGAATGTCGGGCTTATTTACATTTGATGGGAAGATATTTACGTTGTCTATAAGCTCGGTAACTATCTCTCCCTCAAATCGCTGCGGAGTGCGTACAGTAGAGTCCCAATAGCAGTAAAGCGCACCGTCACCGCTGACTGCGGCATCTGTAAGAAGCTGCATCATTTTTCGGTCCATACCGCTTTTTTTCCAGCGGTAAGCAGTGTTTTCCGCCAGAATATCGACACCGCTTTGGATAAGCGCTGAATCCTTTCCGCTTTGTGCGAATGGTAGGCTTTCATCTGTGAAGCTTATTGAAATATTAGCAGAGGCGACAGAGCATACTAAGAAATTTATTACCCTTTGAATGATGTTGAATACAGGGCGTGGAAGGTCCTTGCCCTCACCGTACTGCCATTGCTCGCCTCTGTAGAAGCGTTCGTTTTTACGTACGGTTTCATAAAGACCGATGCGACGCTTGTATTCCTTGCCCTTTTCGTACTGCTGCCATGCTTTATTGATAGAATGTTTCTGAGTTTTGTTCATTGTTTATCCTTTCAAATAGTTGATTTTTCTTTTGCCTTAAGTGAGATACCGTGAATGACTTGAGAATTTTGTCCTCTTGATACGATCGAGATCACGGCAGTTGAAAACCTTGATGAGTGCAGTCTTACGTTGAAAAGTGAATGATCTGAGCAAGGGTGTGGAGTGAAGCTTATTTGCTCTCCCGTATCGCAGTGTACAATTATCTCAAGTGCTTCGTCCTTGACGTCGGCAGACAGCTCACAGCTGAGAAGCTTCTTTTGCCCTTTGCTTTCAAAATCAAGTATGCCACTTTCAAACTTTGCGACTATAGGATAGATATTTTCCGATTCATCACAGTCATAAGATAGCTCGTCAGAGAAGATAAAGAAATCGTTACCGCAGAAAAATGCCGTTTTGCCCTCAAGCTCAAAGAAGCCCGAAGCGTTTTTCAGCCCTGTGAATTTGAACCAGGATTTTTTATCTACGCTGTATATCCACACAATTCCACTGGCATGCGGCTCAAAGAACCATAGCTGATTTTTCTCTCTGTTGGCGTATACTCTGGCGCGCTGTAAAAATGAAGGGCTGAGCTCATGGCTTACAGGTGCTGATACGTTGCTTGCTGTAAACCCGCTTGTATTCTTATCGTTTGAGCTCCAGCGCATTATTCCACGGTAGCTTACGGCAATCGGATCGTTTTCAGCTATTGAAGTTCCATAAAAAGAGCTGCATCCGAATATGGGATTTGTATTTACAAGCGGGATCGTATCATCTGCTGATATAGCTGAGCTTGACGTCCACAGCTCGTCCTCTGTAAATACCAGAAGTTTGTCAGAGCTTTCAACTACTGAGGTGATTCCTTTACTTCCATCTCCCGCGTGAAAAGAATTTTTTGCCTTAAAATAGAACGTGCCGTGATCAGGGAAGTATTTTTCGGATTCCTCGTAATCCTCGCTTGAAATATGGCTGGACAAAAACATATAGCTCTTATCCGAGTTTGCTCCCCAGGCAGCTATACGCTGAGTGTCTGCCGAGCCTATAAGCTTTGAATACTGACACTCCCCGAGCATATCTCTAAGAGGCTCGTCAAGCTCATCGAATTCCACACAAACCAAGAAGCGTTCTCCGTCATTTACGCCGCCATTAATGCTTATGACATTGAAATTCGTGTCAAATATGTAGGCATCGTCGGCAAGCTTTTTCCCGTTTCGGTATACAGCCAGTATTGATTTTACAGGATGTACAGTAGGAAGCATGCTTGTATTGGGGAACCCTGTCAGATAGCTTATTCGTGCTTTTCGATGCATAAGATTCAGCGGCTCGTAGATCTCTCCCGCATAGGTCGTAGGCCAGTCCTTTCCGTACAGGGGAACGTAACCGATAACAGGCGTCAGACCGAGATCGTTGATGCGGTAGAAATGCTCAGAATCCTTAAGGTAAAGTGTGTTCTCGAAGAAGAAAAACGAGATGTCGCTATCAGAGGTGCTTATCTCTCCCAACTGAGAGTAGGTGTTTTCTTCGGGATGGAAAGCGTAGATCTGTTTACCAATTAACAGGTAACATTTAAATTGTCCTTTTATTCTGCCGCTCCAGACATTTTTTATTTCGCCCTCGGCAAAGTGAAATCGGTGACGAAATCCGCTTCTTTTCTTTATAGACCCGTCGCTTTCTATCTGAAAGTTTTCGAGCGCCTTTATGCTTGCTTTACCGCTATGGATCTCGGGAATGTTTATTCCACTGAAGGAAGTGAACTCGGTGCAAAGAGTTCTGTTGGATTTTGCCATGTTTTTTAATGCTCCTTTCTAAAGTTTTTTTGCTCTCCTTAAATGCGTAACAGAGTATTATAAGTAAAAATCAGAGCTTTTGGAGGGCAGTTTAAAATCTTTGAGAAGAAGCTCTGTGTGATCTGTCTGTGTCGAGTGCTCAATGCTTATCCTGCTCATAACACCGTAGCGAAGTGCCTCGGGAGAATGGGTAATTTTGTGGGGAGTATCTGATGCATCCTCTATCTTGATGGGATCGCATATCAATGCAGGCAGACATTCGATAAGATTTTTACATTCCGAGGAAATCCGCAAAAACGGGTGTCCCTCCTTTGCACTAAGATATTCCCGAAGCACTCGCCAGCCCATGACTCTGCGGTTGTCTGCCGCGGTCATGGGCGGCATTCCCTCTACGTGCTGCATTATTTCAAAGCCGCTTTTTCCGCTGTCCTGCCGTCTGTTCCAGAGGTCGGGAGAGCATACCGCAACCTCAACGTCTTGATATTCACAGAGCAGAGCGCATCTTTTTGCAGCCGCTGTAAGAGTAAGTCCGCTCTGGCAGAATTCTCGTAGTACCCATATATTTCCCGAACGGTCAATGCCTAAAAGCAGGGCTGCCAGCATATCAAGACCGTAGTCCATGGCAATGAATTTTCTGAGCCCATCAGGAATAACGCGAGGGTTGCATACGTGAATGGCACTGTCAAATTCGGGAAAAAACTGCCCGTCGAAAACGTCCCATCTTCCGAACAGCCATGCCTCCTTAAGGCGTGGTGGAAGTGATTCGAGAGAACGTACGTATTCGGGGTCGGCATCGGTCAGATTGGGGTTGTCAAATACTTTTGCAGGGATAAATTTGTATTCTTGGGGATTCTCTCCGCAACAGAAATTTCTGTCGATGAAAAGCCTTTTGACCCAGCTGTGTCCTATGCCGCCAGGGTTACAAGTAAGATACATGCGCCGTGGAAAATGATTTGAGCCTCGCAGACAGGCCTTTAAAATTGAAAATCTGAATTCGCTCAGCTGCGTTGCCTCGTCGATGGCTATAACGTCATATTCCTGACCCTGATATCTCAGTGCGTCCTTGTCGGACGCGCAATATCCAAGCTCTATGCGGCTACCATTTGGAAAAAGCATAGCTCTTTGAGATTCGTGATAGCTTATTACTCCGTCGTATTCTCTTAAAAAGGGGATCACGTGATTGGTCTTTAACTCGGGGATGGTTCTACGGACAAGAAGGCATCGAATGCCTGCGTATCTAATACACATGGCGGTAAGCTTTCTTCGCAATGCCCATGATTTTCCACCGCCTCTCGCTCCTCCGTATGCGGTAAAACGAGCCCTTGAGCTGAAAAATTCTTTTTGTCTGGCGGTAGGTATTCCGGGGATCTTTATCGTGCTTTGTTGCTTCATTTTTATTCGCCGTCCTCAAAGATATCATGCTCAAAGCTTATTTGGATATTTGTGTCCTTGCTCGTTTGCAATGCCGTACCGTCATATCCGATCCGCTTTTTTAAATAAGCGGAGATCAGGGTTGCCGAAAGCTCGGAGTTCAATGCCTCATCCTCAAAAACTGTGAGAATACGCTCGCATATGATAGGGTGCTCTGCGGATATCTTTTCAAATTCTCCTATGCTTATTTTCAGATAGCGGCAAAATCCTGCCAGATTGGGAAAGGAATTCTTTTGCTTGTCTTGCCGTTTTGATCTTTTTGAGTCTGAGACTTTTTTTGCCGTGGTATCCGCGGTAACGTCCTTCTCAGATTCCGCAGAACAGGGATGGATGCACAGAGAAATATATTTTTCAAGCATATCAAATACAGAACCTTGCTCAAATAGATCCTTGAGCGCATCCTGATCTGGGAAGTCGGATCGTAGCCATGTCGTTCTGTGGGCCAAGAAGTTGAAAATGAAAATTGTCTTCC
>JAZSJE010000203.1:0-4687 GCA_045534135.1 Eubacteriales bacterium | reverse complement strand
CCTCCCATCTACGGACGTCTTGTAGGCGGAACCCTTAAGGTTAATAACGTTGTACAGTAATTTATAAAGATATTGAGAAACCACCCGATCGGGTGGTTTCTTATTTTAATTCGCGTAATATTTAAAAATTCACTCCCCGAGCAGGAATTCCTGCTCGGGGTGCTTTTGTTTTTTCAACCTTTGAACATTTCACCCAAAACAGCCTCAGGCTTTTTGCGGTATTATCTATTGATTTTCTTTCATTTGTATTGTATAATGATTGTACGGAGGTGATGTTATGGAATTTTTTACTCAAAATGGCAGAGTGCGCCCTGTACGTCTGTCCGACTCCACAAGAAAATTCGCTTATGATTCACTCAACAGAGTATACGGCATCGACACATTAAAGGTAGAGGCGGTAGCTCTTGACGATATTGAGAATTTCGAGTCACTCTCAAGGCTTGAGAGATACGATATAGCGATAAAAAGGATTGCCGAGGAAGCCCCCATACGCATCTGCGATAAAGAGCGCATCAGCGGTGCCGCCACTCTCGGTCTTGCTATATATCACGCGGTGCCCGCTACCTATCAAGGCAAGGCGGTATGCAACAGCATCAGCCATCTCACCGTTGATTTCGAAACGGTATTACGCGAGGGTGTCGGCTCAATAGAGGCAAGGGCGAAGGAAGCATACGAAAAGCATCGAGGCACCGAAAAGGAAGCCTTTGCAAAAAGCTGTCTTTGCTCTATCGACGCCTTTCGTATATGGCACGCGCGCTATCTCGAGGCGCTTAAGGACGATCCCAGATACCTTGAGAATTACAAAAATCTCTGCCGCGTTCCGTTTGAGCGCGCGACGAGCTTCTATGAGGCTGTGCAGAGCCTGTGGTTCACCTTCGCTTTTATCCGCCTTTGCGGAAACTGGCCTGGCATCGGAAGAATAGACAAGCTGCTTGGAGATTATCTCAAAAGGGATCTCGAAAGCGGAGTCTTGACGATAGATGAGGCGCGCGAGATATTGGCTCATCTCTTTATCAAGGGCTGTGAGTGGATAAACGGACGCGTTGATTGCCCGTTTGATGGAAGCGGTGACGCTCAGCACTATCAAAACATACTGCTCGGCGGAATAGATGAAAACAAAAACGAGATCACCTGCGAGCTGACCTATCTCGTTCTCGATATCCTCGAGGAGCTTGGCATCAGCGATTTTCCGACCACCGTGCGCATAAACAAAAGCACAGACGAAAAGCTTTTGCGTAGGGTTGCCCAGGTCATGAGCTATGGCGGAGGAATTCTTGCCATATACAACGAGGATCTGGTCATTGACGCGCTTATAAAATACGGATACAGCGAGCGCGAGGCTCTCGGATTTGCCAATGACGGAGGCTGGGAGGTGCAGATCCCCGGCAAGACCTATTTTGCCTATACCCCATTTGATTCTCTACAGCTCCTTCAGAAAAAGACCCTACGCGGATATGACGGCACGGTCGATTTTGAAGGCTTTGAGGAGCTTTATCAAAAATACGTGCAGGACCTTTATGGCTGCGTTGAGGGTATCTTCCTCGAAAAGCAGCGTTGCTTCACAAGCAGCACTCCCACCGCTGACGGTTGGAAATGGAAGGAGCAGATGCCCTGCACCGTAGTGTCTATCTTCGAGGGTGGCTGTATCGAAAAGGGGCTGTCCTATCTTGAGGGCGGTCCGATATATAACGTAAATTCGCCACATATCGGCGGACTTGCAGACACGGTCAACAGCCTTTACGCTATCAAAAAGCTTGTATACGATGAGAAAAAGCTAACGCTATCTCAGCTTCTTGGTATACTTAAGAACAACTGGGAGCAAGAGGAGGTGCTTCGCCGATACGTTTTGAACCGCTATGTCTATTACGGAAACGACAATGACGAGGTAGACGCAATAGCCACTCGCCTGCTCTCGGATTTTGCCGACATATGCGTGTCGTTTGACGGCAAATGCGGATATAGCTTCCCCGGCGGAGTCAGCACGTTTGGGCGCCAGCTTGAGTGGTCACCTAACCGACTTGCCTCTCCTCACGGAAGAAAAAGGGGTGAGGTCCTTGCCGCAAACGCCTCTCCCACTCCAAGCACAGACAAGGAAGGACCCACCGCTATAATTCGCTCCTACTGCAAGGCAGATCTTTCAAAGCTCACGACGGGCGCGGCGCTTGATATCAAGCTTCTGCCATCGAGCTTCAATGGCGAGCACGGAGTTGAATCCCTCGTTGCCCTGATGCGAGGATTCGTTTCTCTTGGCGGCTTCTTTATGCAGCCTGACATAATAGATGCCGAGGTGCTTCGCAAAGCACAGGAAGATCCCGATAATTATCGCACACTCTCTGTACGGGTTTCGGGATGGAACGCTCGCTTCGTCACCTTAAATAAGGAATGGCAGGATATGGTCATAGAGCAAAACGAGCACTAAGCCGCATAAGCCGTCTGTGCATAAATTAAACTTCTCTTGAATTATTAAGACCGTTATGGTACAATAACTTATAGAAGCCAAAGCAACCGCAAACACAAAGAAAATCAACTATAAAATTCAAGCTATCACAGGAGAAATATCATGAAAAAACGTTTAATTTCTATACTTGTGCTATTATGTATGCTTACACCGCTTATCACGGCATTAAATCTGACCGCGCTTGCCGCGACCGAAAGATTTACAGTCACTAATAAGGCTGGCGAAAGCACGACCACCTTCGCATATGGCGAGCCTATTATGATAAAGCCTCTGTCCGGTGACACAACAGACTGGATCGGTATCGCGAAAAAGGGCGAGGTAGCCTCAGGCGCGGTAAGATATAAATATATCGCCACTACCGCGGGAGATTCAAGAGTAGGCTCAAAGGGTCTTGGACTTAATACAGCATTCGATATAAGATGCGCCGCTACCAGCGACGAAAAATTCTCGCTCTCGGATATCGGTGTTGGAAGCTGGACTGTTTTCTGGGTAGACAACAACGGAAAAGCAGCCAGCTATGAGGTTGCCTCGGCGATCGACATTACCGTTACCGAGGGTCCTATGACAGCAAACAAAACCGTGTTCAAGGTTGGAGAGCCTATAATGGTCACCGCAAAGAGCCAGACAGGAACTCTGAAATACAAATCCTGGTACGGAATAGTTCCCTGTGATGACGACGGAACACCCAAGAAAAACTTCGGTACCATGATATACCGCGACGCGGACGGAACCGCCGACGACCTTCGTGACACCGCAAACGAT
The DNA here is from genome assembly GCA_045534135.1 of Eubacteriales bacterium. Taxonomy (GTDB): domain Bacteria; phylum Bacillota; class Clostridia; order Oscillospirales; family CAG-272; genus HGM12713. The sequence goes on along the minus strand of JAZSJE010000203.1, from coordinate 1,467 downwards.
ACGGTTAAGACCGGTACGTTCGGAGATGCGAAGCGCAAGGAATGCGGTGTGTGGATGAACGATGACGCACGCGCGGTAGACTGGGGCGAGGTCAGCAACAAGCATCTTTCCTCGCTTCCCGCGGGTGTTTACTGGCTGGTGTATTGCGCAGATTCGAGCACCATATATGACGGCACTAGCGTTACACATGCCATCCAGATAAAGATAGAGCCCTGTATTGAGGCTAAGGAATCCTATGCCTTCGGTGAGCCTATCAATTTGACTGTTCACACTCCCGCGGCATCCTGCCACGTATTTATCGCTCCCAAGCACGAGGACATAAACACTAACTACTGGTCGATCCGTTGGCAGACGGTCGAAAAAGCGGGCACGACGACCTTCGATATGCGCAAGAGCGGAACCTCAGGCAACTATCCTCACCTCTGGCAACTTCCTCCCGGTGAATACAGCATATATATGGTATTCGCTCCCAACAGCAAGGCAACCGCGGCAAACCACGCGTCAAGAGTAAATATTACTATCTGCGACGACAGCCCTCTCGCGCCCGTATCGGCTGAATATAAGTTCGATAAGACAACGGGGCAGGCAGGCGGCACCCTCTCGGTAACTCTTGACGAGTCAAAGCTTGAGAACGTTTATAACAAGGCTTCTCACATCCTCACCTATTGGGGCGACAAGAACGGAAAGAAGCTCGCAGGATATACCTACATCAGCATTCGTAAGGTAACGGGCACTACTACCACGATCGAGCTGCCCGCAGCTACCGTAATACCCGATGACGCAAAAACACTTCTGGTTTATTCCTACAACGGAGCGGGCGCGTCTGAATCCTGCTATACCGTTGAGCTGCCGAGCGACAGAAAGATAATGTCAGATGGCGAAAAAGGAAAGCTTCTCAGCTCCTTCCAGATAGTCAGTGACGTTCACGCTCAGGACTCAATGACCGATTACTACAACAAGAACATCGCTCAGATGCTGTCCGATATAAAGCTTATGGACCCCAATTCCGCGGGTATCTTCGTTGCGGGTGACGTAGTCAACGACGGACGTGACGCGGAATACGAAAACCTTTATCAGCTGTGGAAAGACTCGGGTATAAAGACTCCCTTCTTCTTCGTTTCGGGTAACCACGAATGGAAGCTTGGAGATGCAAACAACTCATATACAGAAAACTACAACGTTGAGAAGAACAGATATCTGAGCTACCTCAACAAGTTCCTCGCGGACGCAGGAGAGGAAACCATTCAGAACGGTCTTCCCTACTACGATCTGTGGATAAACGGATTCCACTACATATTCCTCGCAAGTGAAGCGGCTATCACTCACGCTTACCTCAGCGATGCTCAGCTTGAATGGTTTGAGGAGAAGCTTAAGGAGGATCGCGATGAAAAGCGCCCCACCTTCATCATAATACACCAGGGTCTTTATGAAACTATAGACGGCTGTATGCCGCGTGATGCCTGGGAC
>JAZSJE010000112.1:0-2628 GCA_045534135.1 Eubacteriales bacterium | reverse complement strand
GATACTACGTTGAGCTTTATACTACTCTCGACAAGTCCCTCCGCATGAGCACGCACGGTAATATTCTTAGCGCCAAGCTCTGCTGTTACAAGTGCCTGAGCGCATCCACAGTAGGCGTGTCTTTCGGGCGCTACGTCAGATTCATGACTGTTAGGATCTCCGTTGCCCACACCGCGCACAAAGCCTTCACCCTCCACCTCAAAGTGTATGAGATTATCAGCATAAGGTACTACGATACCCCTCTTATCTACAACGTAAAAATTCAGAACGGCTGTATCCTGACCATCGTTTTTTATTTCGTTATTAAAAGCATCAATACGAATAGCATACGGCTTTCCGGCGGTTCTCTGTTCTGTCTTTGCTACACATCTTCCGTTTCTATATGCCTTTGCGCTGATTCGTCCGCGTTCAAATTCCACATTCCATTCGGGCGTATTTGTGCATATATCATTCTGCTTTCTTCCAAGCGAGCGGCCGTTAAGGAAAAGCTCCACCTCGTCGCAGTTGCTTACAGCCATAACTCTTACAGCGTCACCCTTATTCCAATTCCAATGAGGAAGCAGATGTACCATAGGCTTGTCGGTAAAGCATGCCTTGTTGAAATAGAAGGAATCCTTAGGAAATCCGCAGGTATCCATTATACCGAACTGTGATGAAACAGATGGCCATTTAAAGGGCGTAGGCTCACCACGGTAGTCAAAGCCTGTCCATATAAAGATGCCTGCAAAATAATCGTTTTTGCGTGTAAATTCCCAGGTCTCCCGAACACTCTGTCCCCACGGAACGATCTCCTCATCATAGTTTGCGAGGACCTGCGCGTTTTCCATATCGGTTATATAGCAGCCTCTGGTAGTAACCGCGCTATTATTCTCAGCTCCGATAATAGGCTGATCTGGATGCTTTTGATGAAATCCGTCTATATTTTTTATGCCATAGTTAAGACCTGTAACGTCCATCTTCAATCCCGCGCCCTCCATGGTGCCGTTTATAGCGCCCATTATAAGTCGGGAGTCATCAAGATGCTCGACCACACTTCTCATTCTGCAAAATATTTTTGCGCCCTCCTCTGTGTTCTGCAAAGGCTCCTCGTTAAAGAGTGACCAGAATATTATTGAAGGATGATTGCGGTCACGACGCACCATAACGTCAAGATATCCAAGCACCTCCTCGCGCGCCTCAAAGCGACGGTTTTCATCCATAACTATAAGACCAAGCTCGTCGCACGCATCAAGAACTGCCTTTGTGGGTATGTTATGAGCGCTTCTGTAGGCATTTGTGCCCATTTCCTTAAGGCGCTTTATACGGTAATACTGTACCGAATCAGGCACGGCTACACCAACACCTGCGTGATCCTGATGGTTGCAGGTTCCTTTGATCTTCAGAGGTCTGCCGTTGAGAAAGAATCCCTTTTGCGCATCTATCGAGAAGGTTCTGAAGCCAATTCGTACGCTATCCTCGTCAACTACATCGCCGTTTTTCAGCACCTTGATTTTGAGAGTATAAAGCTTGGGATCATCAACGTCCCATCTGGTAGGACGGCTGACAGAAAGCTTCTGGTATATGGGAGTTTTAGAAGTATAAGTGCAATTCACAACGCTCGAGCTACCTGTGGCAACCACCGTTTCCCCGTCAAAAAGAGTAGCTATTACCGTGGCTGACGCATCTGTATAATCACTGTTCTCTACTACTGTTTCGATCTCCACGTTCCATGAATTCTTAGTTCCCTTTTTAAGCACAGGCTTGCCGAATATACCGTTATGAGCTATGTGGAGCTTGTCCTTTGCGTAAAGCTTTACGTGGCGGTATATTCCCGCTCCCTCATACCACCATCCTTCTGTTTCAAAGCCCTTTATGTAAACGGCAAGAACGTTGGGGCGTCCGTCGAAATACGCACGCTCTGTAATATCAAAATAGGTTTCGGTATATGCGCTGAATGAACGAGCCATAAGTGAGCCGTTGAAGTAAAAATCCGCATTTACCGCTGTCCCCTCGAAGCAAAGAGTCAGCTGCTTATCGCTCAAGGACTCATCGAGCAAAAAAGATTTTCTGTACCATGCGTTATTTCTGGTACGATATCCGTGCGAGTGAAGATTTTCCTCCGCAAAATCGCTCTCCGAATAATAGTCGTGAGGAAGATCTATCTTTCTCCAACCCCTGTCGCTCCACGTCTTTCCTGAAGGACCTATCGCGCTTCCCGCTTTACTCAGAGCATAGGATGCGTTATGCGTATTTTTGACATCAACCGCTATATCTCCAAGATGAAAGCGCCATTCTCTATCCATGTTCATAACAAGTCTTGCCATATAAAAATCTCCTTTTTGTTATATTTATCCAATTATATCACATAGCAAATGAAAAGTAAACAGAAGCATAAAATTTAATAAAGGTAATTTAAAACACAAAAAGCTCTGCATAAGCAGAGCTTTTTTAAATGGCGGTTATCTCTTGGAGTTTTAAGTATCAAATTGGTACTTGGTGCATATTGCAGGTAGGTTATTCCACACGGTATGCATTTATCCAATTGTTTCGCTGCTTGAATTCTAAAACATCATCCGCTTTATAAATAAAGCTGTTATCTGATTCATTTGCTTCAGAATACATGACCATTATACCTTTTTCTTTATCATA
>JAZSJE010000160.1:0-4335 GCA_045534135.1 Eubacteriales bacterium | reverse complement strand
CTTATACCTCTGTTTACGGAAACACCAAGAAGGCGGTTATGCTGCTTGCTGAAAAGCTTAAGGCAAACGGCTGTCCCAAATTCATCATAAACTATCTCCCAACATGCGATATGGCAGACACAGTTGAGGATGCGTTCAGATACAATAACATCCTTTTCGCCACTACTACCTATAATGCGGATATATTCCCCTTTATGAGAGAATTTATCGAGCATCTTACCGAGCGTAATTTCCAGAATAAGACGGTTGCCTTCATTGAAAACGGAAGCTGGGCACCCCTTGCGACCAAGGTAATGAAGCTTATGCTTGAGGGATCTAAAAACCTTACCTACGCGGAGAACGGTGTAAAGATCCTGTCCGCGCTTAATGCGGAGAGCACCGAGCAGCTCACTGCGCTTGCGGATGAGCTTTGCCGCGATTATCTCGCACAGCAGGATTCTACCGCGAATAAGAGCGATATGAAGGCTCTCTTTAATATAGGCTACGGGCTTTATGTCGTTACCTCAAACGACGGCAAGAAGGATAACGGATTTATTGTTAGGACTGTAGCTCAGGTGACAAATACACCTAACAGAATTGCGGTTACTATCAATAAGGAGAACTATTCGCACCACGTTATCAAGCAGACGGGTAAGATGAACGTTAACTGCCTGACTATCGACGCACCCTTCGCGGTATTTGAGACATTCGGCTTCAGAAGCGGAAGAAACGTCAATAAGTTTGAGGGCTGTCAGCCGCTGTATTCGGATAACGGGCTCGTATTCCTGCCTAAGCATATCAATTCCTTTATGTCGCTTAAGGTCGAGAGCTACGTTGATCTCGTTACGCACGGAATGTTTATCTGCTCGGTGGAGGAAGCGAGAGTAATTTCCGACCGACCCACTATGACGTATACCTATTATCAGGAAAACGTTAAGCCCAAGCCCAAAACAGAGGGCAAGAAGGGCTACGTATGCAAGATCTGCGGATACGTATACGAGGGAGAAACGCTCCCCGAGGATTTCATCTGCCCGCTTTGTAAGCACGGCGCAGCTGATTTTGAGGAAATAAAGTAAAATGCAAGCGTATGATGTGAGATCGATATTATCAAAAGCAGAGTACGCAGAATAAAAAAGAGCAGAGAGCCTGAGGAGTGATCCTCAGGCTCTCTGCTCTTTGCTTTGATAGCGGGATCATATATTTTTCAGCTTCTCGTCGTCACCGAAGGCTTTGTAGGGTACCCCCGCGCTCCTCGCGGCGATCAAAGCGTGTAAGCGCATCGAAAATACACCCGCGCTGAATGCTGAAATCCCGACAAGGTCGGAGTATGTGATGCTATCCAAGATAATACCTCCAAGCTTTTTGCAAAGTCTTTGGGTGATCGCTCTGTCCTCACTCTTGTGCATCGCTACAAAGCATATCGAAAATCCGTTCTCTCTTGCTTCAAATAGGGCGCCCTCAAGCTCTAAGATCCCTTTGCCGTTCTTGGGAGCGGCTATGACAAATGGCGGCAGGTCGTCCGTAGCAAGTGCTTGCCGCAGCAGATATCTGATCCTGTGGGGGTCGGCAGGCGGGAGCTCGGTCGCCAGATCCGCTTCGAGTATCGCGTTGCAGCTTGGCGCCAATTCCCGCGCTTTTTTTGCCGATAGCTTGTCGCGCAGCCCGATATAATCGCATTTTTTCAGCACTCTCCTCGCGAGATGACGGGCAAGGGGTGAGGACAGCTCACCTATTCCGTTTGCCCACAGATAGCACCTTGCGCCAAAAAGCTTCGCAAGTCGGAAAACCAGCGAATAATAGAGCAGGGAGCGTAGACTTGTTGAGGACTGAAGAAGCGTTCCTCCGCCAAAAATAAAATATTTGCAGCTTGCCAACGCGCGGAAAAGAGATAGAGGGGAATATCGGCTTATGCATCTTATTAAAAAAACGCGGCTGCTGCTTCTTTTTCGTATTGTAAGGGCGCCTACAGACAGATGAGGGAAGCGTGTCCGTACCCTCGATATTGCGGAGCGCAAAAGTGCGTCGTCGCCCATATTGCCGTAGCCGTAATATCCGCAAAGAAGAACGTCGGGGCTCCTTGAGGTGCGTGAATCGAGCACCCTGAGATAGACCTCCTCGGTAGCTCTTGCCATTTTTTCGTCACCAAGCTCGCTATATATAAGCGCGCGGAGCCTTTGACTCTCAATATCTCCTGCCGTGATAATGTCCCTAAGCAGTAGCTCAGCCGTTGGCTTTCGGTGCCCTCTCGCGCAAAAATTTGAGTCCAGAGCCGTGTAAAAGCGCTCCGCGCTCAGATGACCGAAATAGCCCTCGTTACCGCAGAGGATCACGCTTGCTCCCGATGCGGCAGCCTCTATTGCCGCACGTGATACTCCTACGAAAATATGGCAGGAGCTAAAAAAGGAAGGAGTGTCCTTTGGATCGATTTTCCCGAGCAGCCTTATACATTTGTAGCCTGCATTTTTGTTCGCGCGATCGGCAAGTGCCGATATCTCACTGTATGCCGAGCCACCGCCACCGATCATTATTTCTATCCTTCCGAGGTCCTTACGTATTTGAGGAGCAAGCTCGCAAAGAAGACGGGCCCCAAGAGAGCAATCGCTATCAAGCCTGCTGAGAAAGCCTATACGTATCACTGAGCTGCTCTGCGTGGTGGGTGAAAATATCCGCGTGTTTATTCCGTTTGGTATTACAAAAATGTTTTCGGGCGCAATGCCGTAGCTCTCTATAAGATATTGCTTCAGGTCCTCGCTGACCGCTATAGAGAGATCTCCCCAACGTGAAAGCCTTTTGCGAAAGCCCTTTGCAAAAAAACGAGCGTGAGCCGTGCAGATAAGAGGAATTTTATGGCGACGTGACAGATAAGAGGATATAAAAGAGGGAAGTCGGGCATGTGAATGCATTAGGTCAAACTTTCCTTTTTTTATAAGACGGGAAAGACGCAGATAGCAAAAAATAAGACGAAAGGGGTTTTTTGAGTCGAGAGGTACAGACAGATGAGGAACGGAAAATTCACGCGTCAGCCTGTCTGCCAGATCACCTCCCGCGCTGACGAGAGTAACCTTATGTCCAATCCTCAGCAGGGCAGAGATGAGCGTGAAAATATGAGTTTCAGCTCCGCCGAGCTCCATTTTGTCGGTAAGCATCAGTATTTTCATAGGGTGTTTGTAAGCCTTCTATCCAAATTATTTCGAAAAAATCCGAGCCGTCGTCAAATCCCAACGGTCTGCCATCCTCAACGGAAAAATACCAGCTTGCGGCTTCTCGCGTGTAGCAGAGAACGGGAGTGCCATCAATTGAGCTGCGCGATGAAAAGATTAGAGGAGAGCTTGAGAGAAGAATCTCGGATATGTATAGCCACATACGGGGAGGAGAGCTTAATGATCTTTTACCGTTGACGTAAAGAGAAATGCTTCCGTCCTGCTTTTCAAGAGAAAGTCCTACAGCTTCGGGAGGATATGTCATACAAAGAGAAAAATCTCCCGCCCGGTTTTTGGGGCAGCTTACCTGTGCTCTGAAATCAGCGCCGTCTACAGTCCAGCCGACCTCACACACAAAAGGAGATTCCAAAAGCGATATACGGGCAGAGGGAGAGCAGGAGCATAAAAGAATACAGAGTATACATATTATTGTCACCGAAAGATATCTTTTCATACTTTTTCCACCTTTAAGCTTTTATAGATTATTTTATTTTAACTTTGGGCAGAGTATGATATGATAAGCTTAAAATGAGAATAAACTATTGACAAAAGCGAAGTTTTATGATATAATAGCGAAGCGTTTTAGAGTAAAATGCTTTTAAGGCAGTGGCAGTGCTTATAAAGATCCCGATTTAATATGCTTGCCCACTTATAAAGAATAACGAAAAACCACCATCGAGGTGTGGCTCAGCTTGGTAGAGCGCTACGTTCGGGACGTAGAAGTCGCAAGTTCGAATCTTGTCACCTCGACCAAAAACAAAAAAGGAAGGCTCGCCCTTCCTTTTTTGTTTTTCGATTGATATTTACCGATTTGAGCTTCGCAAAAGTACGCAGCGCGTAGTTATTGCAGCTTTGCGCTTAGGTATCTAAAAATTAAAGATGAACATCGGCGCAAAGCTAAGTTCTGAATCTTGTCACCTCGACCATCGAAGCAAAAATGAGAGGCATCGCCTCTCATTTTTTGCTTTGACAGTAGGTATTCAAATTCGAGTTGGTTTGCGAAGCAAACGCAAGTTCGCATACCTCGCCCGAAGATCGGCAAGCTCGCTTGTCAGACGAAGGGCGTAGGTATCACGAAGCGAAGCAGAGTTACCTTGTCACCTCGACCAAAAACAAAAAAGAAAGGCGCGCCCTTCCTTTTTAGTTTTTTGATTGA
>JAZSJE010000040.1:0-17772 GCA_045534135.1 Eubacteriales bacterium | reverse complement strand
TCTTCCTAAGACCGCTTGGCCTCCGACTTCTATATAGTCCTTTGGTGATATACCGAGATATCTCTTGAAAATAGCAAACAGATATTTTCGGCTTATTCCGACCTGTGCCGCTATTTTCTCGACGGTCACATCCTCGAAATAATGTGCCCTTATGTATCGCTTGGAGGCTGTAAGATAGCTGTTTTCTCCACCCTCATAGGCTTCTCTGTTTTTTAAAATCAACGACATAAACTCATATAAAAGAGCGGTAAAGTCAAGATTTTTTCCAAGCTCCGCCCCCCTTTCGGCGGGCATTTTTCTGAGGATCTCAAGCCCCTCATCTCCGTTTTTCATAGAAAATACAGGCTGCTCCCGCGTTATGCCAAGCTGTGAAAATATCTCCTCAGCCTCACTTCCGTAAAAGTTTATCCAGGAATAATGCCACGGGCATCTCTCATCCGCCTCGTATTTTATAAGTGTCCAGGGAAACACCACAAAGATCTGCCCCTCGCCTATCTCAAAATCACGCCCCTCATGGTGCAGATATCCCCTCCCCGAGATAACGTAATGAACGATATAGTGAGGACGTATTCCCCAGCCCCAATAATGTCCAGGCAGACATTTCTCCTCATCGTGTGCTAACGGAAAAAGCGAAAAATGCTCCCTTTTAATTTCCTTTACTTCTTGATTTAGTTCTTCTCCGTTCATTTTAAGCACCTCCTATTTGTAGACATTATACCATAAATATAGGACAAAAAGCAATAGACAAACAGAAACTTTTAGGCTATAATATACTTATTAATACAAAATAAAAGGAGCAAAACTATGAAAGTTACCTTTATGGGTGCCGGAAGCACCGTATTTTCCAAGAACGTTCTTGGTGACTCAATGCTTTGTGACGCTTTTCACGATATGGAGATCGCGCTCTATGACATAGACGCTGACCGCCTTGAGGAGTCCTACGTAGTTATCACCAAGATGAACGAATGCATTAACGAGGGCAGAGCTACCGTTAAGAAGTACCTCGGCGTGGAGGAAAGAAAAGACGCTCTCCGCGGCGCTGATTTCGTAGTTAACGCTATTCAGGTAGGTCTTTACGATCCCTGCACTATTATCGACTTTGAGATCCCCAAAAAGTACGGTCTGCGCCAGACGATAGGCGACACTCTCGGCATCGGCGGTATCTTCAGAGCTCTGCGTACTATCCACGTTCTTAAGGATTTCGCTAAGGACATGGAGGAGGTATGCCCCAACGCGTGGTTCCTTAACTATACAAACCCCATGGCTATGCTCACAGGCTACATGCTTCGCTTTACTAACGTTAAGACCGTCGGTCTTTGCCACAGCGTTCAGGTATGCTCTGAGGGACTTCTTAAGTCACTTGATATGGAAGACAAGATGGAGGGTCGCCTTGAAAAGATCGCGGGTATCAACCACATGGCTTGGCTCCTCGAGATAACCGACAAGGACGGAAACGACCTCTATCCCGAGATCAAGGCAAGAGCGAAGGCAAAGAATGCAGGAGAGAAGCACTGGGATATGGTTCGCTATGACTACATAGACAAGCTCGGCTACTACTGCACTGAGAGCAGCGAGCACAACTCCGAATACAATCCCTTCTACATCAAGCCCGGCCGTGAGGACCTTATCGAGAAATTCAACATTCCGCTCGACGAATATCCCAGACGCTGCGTTGACCAGATAGCAAGATGGAGCAAGCAGTATGAGGAGCTTATGGCAGGCGGAAATATCGAGCATAAGCGCTCACGCGAGTATGCTTCGCACATCATGGAGGCTATCTGGACAAACAAGCCCTACAAGATAGGCGGTAACGTTATCAACAACGGACTCATCTCCAATCTTCCCGCAGACGCGTGCGTTGAGGTTCCCTGTCTTGTTGATGGCACCGGTATCCATCCCACGTACGTAGGCGCGCTTCCCACACAGCTTGCGGCTATGAACTCGTCTAACATCTACTGCCAGATGCTCACCATCGAGGCAGCTCACGAGTGCAACAAGCAGAAGATATATCAGGCAGCCATGATGGATCCCCACACGGGTGCTCAGCTCTCTACCGACGAGATAGTTGCTCTTTGCGACGAGCTCTTTGAGGCACATGAGAAGGCAGGATATCCTATATTCTAAGCTATATACCTATAAATATAAAGGAGATTTTGAAAATCAAAATCTCCTTTTTGTTTATTCATTCTCCTCAAGCTCTGTGTCCTCGGGCTCGCTTGGATCGAAATACTCCTCAAATATCTCTGATACGACCTTTGCGGCGTTATTTCCTATCTCACCCTCCTCAAGCACGCAGCTTGCCACTATCCATTTATTATCCTGCGTAGCAAAGCCCGAATAAAGCGCGTTATCAACCTCGTTACTTGTCTGCGCCGTACCCGTCTTACCTCCGGTATCAGCGTCGATACCCGAAAAATATCCTCTGAGAGCATCGCTCTCACTGACCACCGAGCGCATACCCTCCATGAGTGTAGCATGAGTCTTTGAAGAAAACTCAAGCACGTCCTCCTCGGCGGGCTTCTGCGCAACTACCACCTCATCACCGTGCTTGACGGTCTTAAGCAGATGCGCACCGTATCTCGTGCCTCCATTTACTATAGATGACATGTAAACGCTGAGCTGAAGCGGAGTATACTGATGCACCGACTGTCCGATAGCACCCGATGCCTCGTCGAAATCGCGCCACACGTAATCCTCATTTATTTCGGTATAGCCCTTATTCGCTATAATACCCTGAGCATCGCCAAGCTCTATTCCCGTAGGTACGCCAAGACCTAGCTTCTTGGTATATTCGGTTATCTTATCCATTCCCATATCAAGGCCTACGTGGTCAAAAAAGATATTGCAGGAATGTGCTATCGCCTCAACCACGTCAATGCTTCCGTGGAGTCCCAGACAGTCAGGTCCGAAATCGCAGGACTTCGTGCAGTTATACCTCGAATTTGCGTCTATTAGTCCCTCCTCAAGCGCGGCAAGCGCGCTTCCGACCTTATATGTAGATCCGGGGGCGTAAAGACCGAAAAGCGCAAGGTTCATACCGTTTTCGGTCGAATAAGAGGCAATCGCAAGGACCTCTCCCGTCTGTGGATCTATAGCGGTGATCGCTCCCGATTCGCTATCATCAAGCCGCTCTACTTCTTCTCTGAGGGCATCCTCAGCCTTCATCTGGAGCTTTATATCTATCGTCAGATAAATATCGTTTCCACGCTTAGGCTCTACAGAATAATAAGGCTCTCCAACAAGCTTGCCTACAGCATCGTACTTCATTGCCTCCTTGCCGTCAGTACCGCGCAGATACTGCTCAAAGGCAAGCTCGCAGCCTGTTTTTCCCACGATATCGTTCATGGAATATCCAAGCTCCTGATACTTCTCAGCCTCCTCGGCATATATCGGTCCGACACTACCCAGAATATGCTCGGCATATCCCTCGTAATAATAGACTCGCTCGGTGCGCTTAATAAAGTTAGCCCCGTCGATCCTCGTTTCCTTAATGGCAGTTATGAGCGCCATATCACCCGCCTCGGTAGGCAAAAGTCCCTCTGCCATCGTGTAATGCTCGAAGGCACCGAAGCCTATTCTGTCCATCTCGTAGTAAATTTTTATCAGCTCATTCTTCTCACTGTCGCTGTAATCCCCTGTATCAAGCCTGTATTTATCGACAAAAAACTCCGCGACCTGACTTGCGCTGAGATTTGCGGCAAGCTCGTTCCTACTAAGGAATTTGCTGTAATAGCTACCTATCTTTGTATCAAGATCGGAGGCGCTTTCGCTGAATTTGAGAGTAGGATACACTCCGTCAAGCGGAAAATAATCCTTTGCCCTCTTGTCGGAATTTCCTGTTACCTCAATTCGGTTTACGCATTGAAGCAATGCCTTATTTATCTCCTTTCTTGTGCTCGGCATTGAGCCGTATTCGAAGATAAGATCGTAGGTAATGGAGTTTCCAACGAGCAGCTCGCCGTTTCTGTCGTATATGCAGCCACGCTCACCAAGCACTGTCTTTTCGCTGATATCGTACTGCTCATACTCCTTGGTAGGTCCCGTATAGTAGGCTCTTATCATAAAAACGACAAAGACCGTACACAGTAAAATAAAGGCTGCCGCTACGACAAAAAAGCGGTGGTCTTTAATTGCTCCGTCCGCGTTTTGCGGGCGTGAAAAATTCTGACTGTTGCTTTTCTTTCTCACGGCAGTCCTCCTATTTGTAATATTTAAGCCTTATCCCTTCAATGACATTACCAGATAAAAGACGAAAAACGCTATGGCAGTAGCAACTCCACCGTTCAAAAACAGATTTGCCATTCTGTGCTTTCTGGGCGGTGGGAGTATTCCCTGCTCAAGCTTAAGTCTTTTACGCTTCTTCGCTCTGAAAAACAAAATTATTCCAACCACACTGAGTCCTATGATCAGCGAGCTGTAAAGCGAGAGAAGGAAAAATCCGTATAGCACCTCAGTCGGTATTTCAAGAGATCCCATCTCAAGGATCCCCATGATCTTATCAAGCGGCACTAAAGAGCTTATCCAAGGACCGATCACCGCTCCCAACAGATTGAGCAGCATATGATAGATCACGGTATATCTGAGCTTACCCGTCTTAATATAAATAAATCCGAGGAATGAGCCGACCAGGAACGCGTACGGAAGCTGATAGAAGTTTCCGTGGAGAAGTCCAAATATAGCTCCCGAAAGAAAGATAGCATATCCCTCTCCAAGCGGAAGCAGCTTTGCGCAGATTATCCGTCTGAACAAAAATTCCTCAAGCACAGGCGCCAGGATCACCATAAACGCAAGTGTAACTATAATTACCGCGGGATCATTCGGTGATATAAGCTGCTCAATAGGATTGCTCGGAACAATACCGAATATATTGTCAAACCACAGCATGAGTATACTGCTCAGGTAATTGCCCAGATACATTGCCGACATGCATACGCAAAAGCCGCCGAGGAATGAGCCGAACCTCATTTTTGACCTGAAGGGTCTTATAGATGGCAGCGACGACGTGATAAGGCAGAAAAGCGGAGTGCCTACGCAGTAAATGGCTATTATATTTATCAGATAGCTGGCTGCTAAGCCGATCACTCTGTCGTTTGGCAATATACCCTGCGCAAACATTTTCTGGGCAAGCATTACAAGACCGCTTCCCACAATATAAGAAGCTATTCCCAACGCAAAGGCGGCAAAGCCAAGCCTTGAAAAGTAGGATCTTGTACTGTCGTCTGAAAGATAACCCGTCTGAACGTCGGGTGAAAACTTTTTAGAGTTCATAAAAATCTCCTTTAGAAGCTGAATCTGCCGTGATTACCTAAAATACGCGAGCAGAGCTTAACTATGAAATATATCGGCAGACAAAGTATGCACGTGGTAAGCAGCTCGGGGATAAGCACGTCAGGAACTATCCACAGTCCGGGCGCTTCTCCGTGCCACACAAAAAAGCAAATATAGGTTGCCAGCGCTCTGTAGATAAGCGCGGGAATAAACAAAAGCATATAAGAGGCAAAGCTCTTTAGCATATTCTTTGTAAAAAAAGGATATCAGCAGCACCAGCAAAAGATATATGATCGGTGAGAGATTAAGCCCCGAGGAGCCTACGGCATCAATAAAAAAGCCAGCCGCTATAGCGCACACCGCCGCGCTCTGCTCACCGTCAAGTATAGCTATCGCGATAAGCATGCCGAGAATAAGATCGGGCACCGCGGGACATATATTCAAGATCGGGAAGAAGGCGCATTGCGCGCAGCCCAGAAATAAGGTCAGCAGCCCATAAACTATTACGCGTCTGAGCAATGGCTGACGTGAGCCTTGATTATTTACATCTCTTTGCATGCTCAGCCCTCTATTCCGCACACGATAAGCACGTCGGTAATGCTCTCAAGCTTTGTAAAATCAACACCCGGCTTGACTACCGCCACAAGCTCGCCTGTGTTGGAGTCCGAGTAGGTATCGACTATCTCGCCTATATACAGATCTCCAGGATATTTACTTCCGCTGACACCCGAGGTATATACTCTGTCACCCATCTTTATACCCGAGCTGTCACCTATGTAGGACATTCTGCAAAGGCCCTTAGAATAAAGCTCCGCGCTTCCCTCAAGAAGTCCGAGCTTTCCGTTCTTCTCAACTATAACGCCTATAGCGTCATTCGGCTCGATTATGGTCACGACCTTACACCAATCGAGTCCTATCTCGCTGACGCTTCCAACAAGACCGTCAGCCGTTATTACGGGCATGTTTATCTTTATGCCGTGAACGCTTCCTCTGTTAAACGTAAGAACGGTTGAATAGTTGCCCGCCTCACGCGCTATGACTCTTGCCTCAGTGAATTTCAAGCTCGGATTGGCATCGTGAATATTTATATAATTTTTGAGCCATTCATTCTGCTCACGCAGCAGCTCCTCGTTATATTCCTTATCCTGATACTCCTTAAGCTGCTCCTTAAGGCTCTCGTTTTCCGCCTTAAGATCGTCATATTCCGTAAATACGTCAACAAACCCGTTAAAGGCATTTGCTATTCCCGAGGCACACATGGTAAAGGGCTTCGCCACAGTGCCCATGGCGGATCTTAGCAGATCTGTTCCTCCAAACGCGGCTATAAGCGTAGGAACAAGGGTAAGAAGTATAGCAATGATAAGACAAAAAATGAAAAACTTAGACTTAAAAAAGCTCATCTGTTCTCCTCCAAGTCCACCCTCTCGACAGTGTTTGCATCATCTATGTTATCCGCATCATCCACACGCGCTTCACCGCACGCCTCGGTCGCTTCTGTTGGGAAAACCATCTCGTAAGAGGAAAGATCGGTATGCTTTTCTATTTTCTCCCACGCATCGCGACTTCCGTAAAAATATATGACCTTAAGCGACTCGCAGCCCATAAAGACGTTCTCCCCGATCTCCTCAAGCGTCGCAGGCAAATGAACAGCTTCTATGCTTGCCGAGGATCTATGGTTGAATGCACCGTCACCTATAGCGGTAACGCTCAGCATTATGATCCTCTCGGGGATCCATATCTCTTTTCTTCCACGCCCGTAAAGCTGTGTTATCAAAAGCCTTCCGTTTGAGCCCTTATAGGAGATGCCAAAGGATCTGTAGAGAAGATTTGCCGTAACTGCCATATAAATTATTATGGAGCATATTCCAAGAAGAAGCCCCACAAACACGCTTCCGAGCACTGCCCACGCGATCGCTCCGAGAACTACTGTACCGCAAAAAGCAAGTGTAAAAATATAGAGGCGGTTCACTCTTTTCACGCTTGCCAAATATGCTTGCGTATCCGTGCTGATATTTTTGCTGCCATCCATATTTTATCACTCCTTTCCCTTTTTTTGGTTTATCTTCCCCTGTACTGAAGCAGATCTCCAAGCTTTCCTTCGCTCTGTATTACTCTGAGTATACCTGTGCAAACGCTGTCAAGCGGCTTTTGCGCTCTATGTACCTTTATTCCCGTGCGCTCGCTTATCAACCTGTCTATGCCTCGCATAAGCGCGCCTCCACCCGTAAGCATTATCCCAAAATCGTAAATATCCGCCGAAAGCTCGGGGGGGGTCTGCTCAAGCGTTTTTTTGATCCCCGCTATTATTTCCTCAATACTCGGGCTTATAGCCTCTCTGATCTCAGCCGAGTATACCTTAGCTATCGCTCCAAGTCCGCTGTCAAGGCTTCTTCCCGCGATCTCCATCTCTCCCGCGTCACACGAGGGATGTGCAGAGCCTATACGCACCTTGAGCTGCTCGGCAGTAGTTCCACCTATGAGTATTCCCCTTCTGCGACGCATATAGGATATTATTGCCTCGTCAAACTCATCTCCCGCTACGCGTACAGAATTTGACGCAACTATTCCGCCAAGGCTTATGACAGCCACCTCGGTCGTTCCACCGCCTATGTCGACTATCATGCTGCCCCTTGCTCCACCGACGCGCAAGCCTGTACCTATGGCTGCCGCCAAGGGCTCCTCGATAAGAGCTACCGAACGTGCTCCCGCCTCAAAGGTCGCATCCTCTACCGCCCTCTTTTCAACCTCCGTAACACCGTAGGGAATACAAACTATTGCCGACGGACGTGAGAAAAGTGAGATAGAATCGGTAATTTCAAAAAATGCCCGTATCATCTTTGAGGTCACCTCGGGATCTGCTATAACTCCGTCCTTAAGCGGTCGGAACGCAAGAATTCCCTCTGGTGTCTTTCCAAGCATACGACGTGCTTCCTTGCCAAGCGCGACTACCTCACGGTCAGCCTTGCTTATAGCAACCACAGACGGTGCGCGGAGAACTATTCCCTTAGCCTTGGTACAGATAAGCGTATTAGCCGTTCCAAGATCAATGCCTACTATTTTAGCCATCGTATGCTCCTTTCTTTAAAGATCTTATATTTTATGTGTCAGATCATACGAGATATTCTCCCGTACACTGATGGTAAAGTCCGTTAAGGCAATTTACAGGCAGACCTACCACGTTGAAGTAACAGCCCTCTATAGAGCTTATCCACATCGAAAAGCGTCCCTGTATCGCGTAAGCCCCGGCCTTATCCCTCGGCTCATCGCTAAAGGCATAGGCTCTCAGTGCCGCGTCGGGTATCTTATCCACGTTTACCGTCGTCACGCAGGAAGCGCTTCTTGTAACTCCTCCAAGAGTCACGGCAACACCCGAAACCACCTTATGCGAGTTACCCGAGAGCGCGCGAAGCATGGAGAGCGCATCCTCGCCATCCTTAGGCTTGCCGAGTATCCTTCCGTCTGCGCACACGACCGTATCGGCTGATATTATGATCGCTCCTTTAGCCGCTGCGGGGTCTTCCTTTGCAAGCCTTTCCCAGACCGCTCGTCCCTTTCGCGAGGCGAGCTCCTCCGCAAGACCGCAAGGGTCCTTAATGCTTGATCTCTCGTCGGTATCTGCGGTGACCACCTTAAAATCAACTCCGAGTGTACTTAATATTTCTTTTCGTCTTGGGGATGCCGAAGCGAGAATTATCATTGTTTGACCTCATAGTTTTCTTGAAAAAGGCAAAAATACCTCATCATACGATTATCCATTATAATTATATCACAAAAAATCACTTTTTGCAATAATAATAGCAACTAAAGAGCAAAGATTTTATAAATAAATATTGAAAAAATTTTTAACGTATAGTATAATGGGAGCAATAACAGATCAAGGGAGAATATATGTACGAAAAGACTTCACTTCCCGATAGCATACTCAGCGCGTTCGGCGATCTGGGAATAAATATATTTCATTATAAGGAGCTTGATTCGACCAATAAAGCGGCAAGGCTTTATGCCTCGGAGAAAACAGCCCTCACCCCTGCCCTTTTCGTTGCCGACACGCAAAGCGAAGGCAGAGGCAGACTTGGCAGAAGCTTTTTTTCACCGAAGGACACCGGACTTTATATGACGCTTCTTCTACCGCGCAAGGAGCAGCTCGCCTTCACGCGCATCACCTCTCTGTGCGCCATAGCGCTTCATAACGCGATAAAAAAAATATTCGGTGTGAGCACAAGGATAAAGTGGGTAAACGATCTTTATCTCAACGGCAAAAAGGTATCGGGTATTCTTGCCGAGTCCTTTACGGAGTGTGAAAAGAGCTTTATTGCTCTCGGTATAGGCGTGAATATCTCGACCGAAAGCTTTCCCTCTGAGCTTGCGGATGTCGCCTGCTCGCTGACAGATACTCACGACAGCTCCATAGAGGAGCAGATGGCGCTTAAATTCGCTCTTGCCTACGAGATATGCAAGGAGCTTAACGTATGTCTTGGCAGCAGAGATATCAAAAAATACATGGATGATTACCGTATGCTTTCCTGCGTTATCGGGCAGGATATAAGCTTTTTTGAAAACGGCAAGGAATACACGGGCAAGGCAATAGATATAAATGACGACGGTGCTCTTATCGTATCTACCGACAGAGGCAACCGTACCCTTTCAAGCGGGGAGATAAGCGTGAGGGTAAAATAGCAAAGAGCTGATATATATATCAGCTCTTTTTGCTTTATTCATGCGAAGCATCGACCTTGATCGATTCAAGCGCGCTTTCGTCAAAATATTCCAGAGGATCGACCGCAAGATCGTCCACAGTCATCTCAAAGTGCAGGTGAGGCTCAGCACCCACCTCGACCATAGCGCTCTCGCCAACGGTAGCTATCATCTGTCCCGCTCTTACCGACAACCCCTCCTTTATTCCGTCGGGGAGTATCTCCGCGAGATTCTTGTAGATCGTAACACAGTTGCCCGAATGGCTTACCGCCATGCAATATCCCATCTTGGGATCTACCCATATCTTAGATATTTTTCCGTCTGCCGCTGAATACACAGTAGCCTTTTCCTTGGTAACGAGATCGATTCCAAGGTGTACTCTGTAATCGTTCATCGTGGGCGAAAATACCTGAAGATCGGGATCGTGCGAGCTTGAAAGTGTACCGCTTACGGGAAGAACGAAGGAGGGAAGCTTATTTCCTACCTGTGTGGAGCCGCTCGGCTTCTCTGTGGGCTTCTCCGTAGGCTTTTCTGTGGGTTGCTCGGTAGGTGTTTCGTTAGGCTTTTCCTCTATCGGAGGATTAGGTGTGACCGTAGGCTCCTTGTCGCGGTTCGCAATGACCGCGGCGCTTATGATAGTAATAAGCGCAACTATTACCGCAAGAACAGTCAATACCGCAGAGCGATTAAGCTTTTTTTCTTCCGAGCCCTGCGATCCGCCTTTGTTGTCTCTATTAAAAGATGAAGGCATATTTTTATACTCCTTTTTTGCTATTTACTGTCCTTATTTTTAGCCTCTTTTTTATCTTTTATTCAGTCTTTGAAATTTTAGTTTTCGTGTTGCATTCAAAGCTTTTATGTGATAAAATAAGCATTGGAATAAAATCTACCCGCATGGGCAAAATAATTCAAAAAGCAAAAGGCACGGAGATTTAAGCCATGAGCGATTTAGAAAAAGCAAGAGAATATTTTAAAAATGACAAATATGCCGTCGAGCAGACGGGTATCGAGATACTTGACGCGCGCGAGGGGTATGCGAAGTGCTCCTTAAAAACAAATGACAGGCATAAAAACGCGCTGGGCTTCGTAATGGGCGGCGTATATTTTACTATGGCGGATTTTGCCTTTGCCATAGCCACAAACCTCAATCAGCCCACGACGGTCACCCAAAGCTCTCAGATAGTTTATCTATCCGGCTCAAAAGGAGGCACGCTCTACGCTGAAACAGAACAGATAAAATCAGGCAAGAAAACCTGCTTTTATAAAATAACGATCAGCGACGACACCGGCACGACTCTCGCCTACGTTACCACCACGGGCTTCGTGGTGGGATAAGCCGATATACATATTCAAGGCTGCCTACGGGCAAATCGCGGCAAAATATTCTTAAGTCATGACCGCCGCAGTGCCAATGAGCTTCGCTTCACAATAAAAACGCACAGTCATCTCTGACTGTGCGTTTTTATTTAAACTGTTTTATACACCATCGCGCGTCCCCGCTTTTCTCTGTTGAGTATACCCAGCTCATAGAGAATATTCAAGACCGAGTATATATTTATTCCCGAGGTATGTGTCAGCTTTCCGAACTGCGCCGCTGTAAACTCAACGTAGCGAAGCTCCTGTGGCAAAAAGCTCTTATAGTCCTCTGTACTCGAAAGCACCGTACAATCGCACATTTCGGTAGGAAAAAGATCGGAATCGTATTTTCCCTTTTTTCTGTAGCGTACCGCCTCGGAATATCTGTACTCCTCGGCTCTCACTCCTACGATGCAAATGCTTATCCTATCATCCGCGAGAAGCTGACGGATAGGATAAAGCTTTGCCAAGCCGCAATACACGTCCTCCTTGATCGGTGATGTACGTATCCTCAATATCTCACCCGTTTTTTTATCGGCACGGATAATTTTTTTGCTAACGCTTATCGGAATTATTACCCGTATGCGATATTCGGTGTTTTCAAGATAATACTTAAGCTTTGGCAAAAGCGGTGAGGTCGAGGCGGTCTGTATCTCGGTGATGATACCGTCCTTCAGTATATCGGCTACGTATCTTCCGACCTTTACCTCATGGTAGCACTCGCTCTCGCACAGAGCATTCTTCAGTATTCTATGCAGCCGCTTCTCGTTATATATACCGATGCTTTCGTCACGGATATCCGAGGCATAGCTCTCGCGCTGGCACAGCTCTTTAAATCTCTGCGCGTCTATCATGTCGCAATACCCGCAAACTGATTGGAATAGAGCTTATAATATTCACCCTGCTGTGCGAGCAGCTCCTCGTGATTGCCTGCCTCTGCCACCCTTCCGTCCTTTATAACGACTATCTTGTCGGCATCTCTTATCGTTGAAAGCCTGTGCGCAATTATCAGCGATGTCCTATTCTTCATAAGGTTCACCATCGCCTGCTGAATATGCATCTCGGTTCTCGTATCGACGCTTGACGTTGCCTCATCAAGTATTAGTATCTTAGGATCCGCAAGCACAGCTCTCGCTATGGAAAGCAGCTGACGCTGACCCTGGGAAAGATTGCTTCCCGATTCGGCAAGCATGGTATCGTATCCGTCGGGCAGACGCTCGATAAACTCATCCGCCTTCGCCAAAGCCGCGGCTGCCTTCATCTCCTCGTCGCTCGCGTCAAGTCTGCCGTACTTTATGTTTGCTCTTATGGTATCCGAGAAAAGCACTGTATCCTGAAGCACTATCGCAATAGAACGGCGCAGCGTATCCTTCGGTATCCTTGTTACGTCAACTCCGTCAATGGTTATAAGACCGCCGTCGACGTCATAAAATCTCGTAAGCAGATTTACCACCGTCGTTTTTCCCGAGCCCGTGGCACCGACGATCGCTATCTTCTGCCCTTTCTTCAGCCAGAGATCAAGCCCCTTAAGCACAGGCTCTCCCTCCTCGTAGGCAAAGTGTATATTTTCAAAGCGGATATTACCCTCTATATCCTCTACCTTCATCTCATCCTCACCCTCGTCGATCTCGTCGGGGCTGTCCATTATCTCAAATATTCTCTCTGCACCAGCCAGAGCTGTCAGGATAGACGCATATTGGTTGGCTATCTCGTTTACGGGACGTGTGAATTTCTTTGAATACTGAAGCATGGAGTGGATATTTCCAAGTCTTAGATCAGGCACAAGGAAATTAGGATTAAGCATGAAAAATCCACCGAACGCGGCAATAAGCACGTACTGAAGATTACCCAGAAAATTCATGCACGGCCCCATTATCGAGCCCCATACTCTCGCCTTTATGCTGGCATCCTTGAACTCCTCGCTCGTGGCGGAAAATTCCTTTATAGCCTTTCCTTCCTTTCCGTAAGATACTACGGTCTTGTAGGAGGTCACCATCTCCTCGACCTGACCGTTCATCTGTCCGAGAAGCTTCTGACGCTTAACGAAATATTTACGCATGAATTTCGCTAGCTTGGTGGTTACGGTTATAGTGAGCGGTATAGTGATGCAGGCTATAAGTGCCATTACCCAGCTGTAATATATCATCATGACCAGCGCGCCTATGAGCGTAAGCACACTCGATATCAGTGAAGCTATCGACTGAGATACCGCGTTTGAAACGTTTTCGACGTCGTTAGTCATTCTTGACATGATATCTCCGTGCTTGTGCGTATCGGTATATTTTATGGGAAGCTTGGATATTTTCTTAAAAAGATCGTTTCGCATAATGTATACCGTATTCTGCGAAAGCTTTGCGGCAATTATACCCTGAAGCAGAGCAAGCGTTGCGCTGATCACAAAGAGCACGCCCATAGCGATAAGATAGGTCACCATGGAATTAAAATCAACGCTTACACTGCCCGTAGCCGCATCTACCTTTATCGTATTTATTGCCTCTCCCTGAAGCGCGGGGCCCGCAAGATCCGAAACGGTCACTATTGCCATTATAGCAATAAGCGCGATCACAAGCATCTTGCTCTTGCCTATGTATCTGAGAAGTCTGCCAAGTGTCTTTAAGAGATTTTTCGGCTTTTCCTTGTGCACTCTGGCGCCCATTGGTCCGTTCGGACGTGTCGAGGGCATCTGTGGAGGAGTCTGATTCTTTCTTTCGTTATTCATCGCGCGCCTCCTCTCCCGATTCCTTCATCTGCGAATTGTATATATCACGGTAGGTCTCGCTTATGCGCATAAGCTCATCATGCGGAGCGCAATCCTTAATGGTCCCGTTTTCTATAACGGCTATTCTATCAGCGTCACGCACGCTGGCAATTCGCTGAGCTATCATGATCACAGTCGTGTCCTCAAGCTTTTCCTTAAGCGCGCACCTGAGCTTTGCCTCTGTCGCAAGGTCGAGCGCTGAGGTCGAGTCATCAAGTATAAGTATCTCGGGGCGACGCACAAGTGCTCTTGCTATAGACAGTCGCTGCTTCTGTCCTCCCGAGAGCGATGCGCCCTTCTCGGCTATGTAATCATCATATCCGCCCGAGAAGCTCTCTACAAACTCCTCTGCCTGAGCTATCCTTGCCGCCTCGCGGAGCTCCTCGATCGTTGCGTCATCCTTACCCCACCGTATATTATCGGCAATGCTACCCGAGAAAAGCTCACTCTTTTGCATCACGTATGATATCTTGGAGCGCAGGACCGACAGATCGTACTCGCTCACGGGGATACCGTCAACAAGCACCTGACCCGAGGTCGCGTCGTAAAAGCGTGGGATCATGTTCACCAGAGAGGTCTTACCCGCGCCCGTAGCACCTATGATCGCAAGCGTTTCGCCTCTCCTGATATCGAGATTTATGCCATTCAGCACAGGACGTCCCGTAGCGGAGGGATATCTGAAATCAACGTTCTTAAAGGATACGGCTATATCACTCTGCGTGCCTACCTTATCTCCGGAGAGTATCACAGGCTCGGAATCAAGCACCTCTCCCACTCTCTTTATCGACGCCATCGCGCGCGATATCGAGTTAAAGAGCATGCTTACCATCATTATCGACATAAGCACCTGGGTAACGTAGGTGACCGCAGCCATTATAGTACCGGCGCTCATCCCTGTGCCCGCTACGTTATTTATATCCCAGCCACCGATAAGTATGATAGCTATTATAGAGGCGTTCATCACGACCATAAGCACGGGATGGGTTATAGCCATAAGCTTATGCACTCTTATATTGGTATCGCGCAGATCACGATTAGCCCTCTCGAAGCGCTCACACTCGTAATCCTCACGCACGTATGCCTTTACCACTCTTGCGCCGCTTACGTTTTCCTGAACCACAGAGTTTACCCTGTCAAGCTTCTTTTGTATAGAGCCGAATATCGGCACGGCACGGCTGAGCACCAGAAAAAGAACTATTGCCATTACAGGCAGAGAGCACAGCAATACCGCACCGAATTTGATATCAAGCGTACAGAGCATTACGGTTCCGCCTATAAAGAACATTGGCGAGCGTACAAGCATACGCAGTATCATCTCGGTAAATTCGACTATCATGGCGACGTCGTTAGTCATTCTGGTCACGAGAGATCCCGTAGTGAATTTATCGGTCTGCTCGATGGATAAGGACATAACCCGCTTGTACGCGTCACGTCGCAGATCGTTTCCAAGACTCTGCGATGCCTTTGCGGCGGTGTATGCGCAAAGCACACCGAGCGTGCCACCGATAAGCACCACTACGAGCATAAGTATACCAAAGGTAAGTATTACCTGCATAGAGCTGTATTCTCCGCCCCCAAACAATATTCCCATGACCGTGCTTCCAAGCGCTGAGGATGACACGTCACCCTGCGCGTTTATTCCGCAGTCAACTATAACAGTCATAAGCTGAGGAAGCATAAGATCGGCAAATACCTCACCGATCATAAGCAATGGAGATATGACAGCCAAAAACGAATATGGCTTAAGGTAATGCAATATTCTCCTCATTGCTTCTTCTCCCTTCTGCCGTCACTCATCGAGTCTATAAGATTATCCCGCATTTTCCCAAGAAGCCTCATAAGCGTATCACACTCCTCGCGACTAAGGCCCTCAAGCGCCAGCGCATCGGTCTCCTTGATTTTCGCGATACCCTTCATATCTACCTCTCTGCCGTGATCGGTAAGATACACCCTGCTTTCTCGCTTATCATCGGGATTTTTACACAGCTTAGCCATTCCCTCGCTCTCCATCTTACGAAGTATAACGCTGACAGTGGGAGGCTTCAGATGGCTCATTTCGACCAGCGTACGCTGAGTTATTCCGTCATTCACGGCAAGAAATGACAGCAAAAGCCTTGCCCCGGGCTGCGACATTACCCCGTCGATATTCGTTTCTCTTGCCTTCGCCCTTGACAGCCTCGTTATATCGTGGCAAAGCTTTACAGGATTTTCCTCAAGCTCCTTTCTCGGCGGCGGAGGAGATGGCATAATTTCTCCTTGCTTCTTTTTCATATTCATATTTGCAAATACCTCTTTTTTTTAAAAAAATTAGTTACTTATCTAACTAATTATATCACAAATATATTCCTCTGTCAACAAAAACAAGCAACGCTAAACAAAAAGTCAAGAAAGAACACTTCTTCGATCCGAAAAAGATTAAAAATCCTTTTTTGAAACATATTACAATGAATTGAGCGAAAAAACTCGCAAAAAATAAATATGCGGACGAAAGGCGACCGCAAAACGTTTGTTCATTTATAAAACACAAGAGGAAAAGGCTATGACTAAAAACAAATTCAAGATGTCTGTGTCTGTGGTCTGCTTTATTCTCATATTCTCTTTTGCTTTCTCTCCCCTTCTCTACGGTATCTCCGTCAAGACGCATGCTGCCATCCCGCAGAACGAGGCAGAGTTTGATTACGCTACAGTAATGAGCGAGCCGAGGATCTACTCCCAAAGCATCGGCAACGCTCCCTGCCTTTCCAGCGCTGAGCTAAAAAGCATGAAGCTGTACGTTGGAGGAATTCCCTTTGGTGTTAAATTTATGACAGAGGGAATTCTGATAGTAGGCTTTTGCGATATATCCTCGAGCGGCAAAAAGGCAAACCCTTCTCAGAGTGCCGGGCTTAGGGCTGGTGACAGGATCATATCGATAGACGGCCACGAGCTTCTCTCCTCGATGGATCTCTCAAAAAGGATTGATGAAAGCCGCGGAAAAACAGTTTCAGTGGTCTATCTGCGAAATAATAAGAGATATACCACAAGCCTCACTCCAATATACTGCGCAGAGGAGGAATGCTATAAATCAGGAGTATACGTCAAGGATAACGGTGCCGGAATAGGTACAGTCACCTACGTTGATCCCCAAACGCTTTCATTTGGAGGCCTTGGACATGGAATATGTGAGGGCGAAAACGGAAATCTCGTTCCTATACAAAGAGGCTCGATAGTAGACGTTTCAATAAACGGAGCAGTCAAGGGCAAGGTAGGTGCTCCGGGTGAGGTCAAAGGCAGCTTCAAGGCAGGCAAGATAGGTACGCTTCTAAAGAACACCAACTGCGGAATCTACGGAGTATACGCAGCTCTCCCAAAGGGGCTTTCGGCTTCCCCCATATCTCTCTGCCCCAAAAACGAATTGAAGGAGGGGAAGGCATATATCTACTGCACGCTTGACGATAGCGGTCCTCAGCGGTACGAAATAGAGATATCAAGGATCAACAAAGGCTCAACAGAGGGAAAATCCTTTACGGTAAAGGTCATTGACCCCGCGCTTCTCAGAAAAACAGGCGGCATAGTTCAGGGAATGAGTGGCAGCCCTATTATCCAGAACGATAAGCTCATCGGAGCCGTAACTCACGTCCTTGTGGCCGGGCCGACCAAAGGCTACGGCATATCAATAGAAAAAATGCTTGGAGCGGGATAATAAACGATTTGGG
>JAZSJE010000004.1:0-15185 GCA_045534135.1 Eubacteriales bacterium | reverse complement strand
TTAGGGCTCTGCCCTATGACCCGCAAGCTTTAAAAAGCTTGACCAAACTCAATTTTGGGGTTTGTGCGTGGTCTGTGTCAGCGCTCAAAGTTAGGCAATAATAAAAACTCTTAGTATGAAGTTCTTTTGGTTCTTTTCTTTCAAGAAAAGAACGAGAAAAGAAACGCCGTTTTTGTTAGGGCTCTGCCCTATGACCCTCAAGCTTTAAAAAGCTTGACCAAACTCAATTTTGGGGTCTGTGCGTGGTCTGTGTCAGCGCTCAAACTCAAAACAAGATAAATCCCCCAGTATGAAGCTCTTTTGCCTACTTTTCTCACGAGAAAAGTAGGAGAAAAAGAATAATCTTACTTTGTTTTGAGCAAACTACCGTCAATAACAAAAGGCGGTGAATTATGCAAAAGCTCGGTGAAAATTATAGAGAAAACGTGGCGTTTATAGATGCCAAGCTCAGAGTGGGCAAAAGCTTTGATATCCTTAAGAAAACTCTTGCGGTTGCCGACGGAGAGCTTACCTTCTATTTTATAGACGGCTTTGCTAAGGACACAAACCTGCAAAAGCTGATGATGCACTTTCTCTCGCTTAAAAAGCTTCCTCGCAGTGCCGAGGACTTTATGGAGCAAAATCTTCCCTATATAGAAACCGACGTGACAGGCGACGTGGGACATATGATAGCTATGGTCATGTCGGGCGGAACGCTTATGCTCGGCAGCAGCTTCGGCGCCTCTGCTATTATCATAGATACAAGGACCTATCCCGCCCGAGAAACAGCCGAGCCCGAGGGTGACAGAGTAATGCGTGGCTCGCGTGACGGATTTGTCGAAACGCTTATCTTTAATACAGCGCTTATAAGGCGCAGAATACGCAATCCTCAGCTTACAATGCAGTATTTTATGGTAGGCTCGGATTCGGGCAGCGACGTGGTGCTCTGCTACATGGCAGACCGAGCGGATAAGGAATACGTAAGAAAGCTTAGCGAGCGTCTGCAAAGGATAAAGACCGATTCGCTGACCATGGGGCACGAATCGCTTAAGGAATGTCTGATAAAGCACAGATGGTATAATCCATTTCCAAAGGTGCGCACGACCGAGCGTCCCGACGTTGCGGCAGCTCAGCTTCTCGAGGGGAGCGTTCTGATAATCGTTGATAACAGTCCCGAGGTGATGGTGCTTCCGTCGACAATTTTCGATTTTATGCAGGAGTCCAACGACTTTTATTTTCCTCCGTTGACGGGAAGCTATATAAGACTTTTACGCTATATAGTTTTCTTTTTGACGCTTGTGCTGACTCCGTCGTGGTATCTGCTTTTGCAGTACCCCGAGGTAGCGCCAGACTGGCTTGCCTTTGCGATACCTGCCGAGCGTGGAGTGCTGCCTATATTCGTACAGCTTTTGCTGACAGAATTTATAATAGACGCTCTGAGGTTGGCATCGCTGAACACTCCCAATATGCTGAACAATTCGCTATCGGTGGTCGGAGGCTTGATACTCGGTGACTTTGCCGTGCAGATAGGCTGGCTTATCCCTGAGGTCATACTTTATATGGCTTTTGCCGCTATAGCAAATTTCACTCAGCGAAGCTACGAGCTTGGATATGCGATAAAGTTTTTGAGGATACTTTTGCTGACTCTGACGGCATTTTTTGGAATATGGGGGTATGCGGGCGGATTTCTGCTTATAATAATTCTTATTGCGACAAACACTACGCTCAACGGTAAAAGAAATTATCTTTACCCGATCATACCGTTTAACGCAAGGGCATTGAAAACCTTACTTTTTAGGGTGAAAAAGAATAGATAATTCTATAAAAATCGGTGCTGATATTGTATTGGCACCGATTTTATGATATAATGACCTTAAAGGTAGATCTTAGGGGGACAGGCGGATGAGCTGTGTTATAGGAATAGACTTCGGTACGCTTTCGGCAAGGGCTGTGATGGTAGACGTGAAAAGCGGAAAGGAGCTTGCCGAGGCGGTGTATGATTATGACCATGCTGTCATGGACAAGTGCCTGCCATGCGGTAAAAAATTGCCCGTTGGCTTTGCCTTGCAGCACCCGGAGGATTACCTGAAGGCGCTTTCATATACTTCAAGAAGGGTGCTTGAGCTTTCGGGAGTCAAAGCCGAGGAGATAGAGGGAATATGTATAGATTTCACAGCCTGCACTATGATACCAATAGACAAAGAGGGAGAGCCGCTTTGCTTCAAGTCTGAATTCGCAGACGAGCCCCATGCTTACGTAAAGCTTTGGAAGCATCACGGTGCGCAGAGCGAGGCAGACGAGATAACGGCACTTGCCAAGGCGAGAGGAGAGCACTGGATAGAGCAGTACGGCGGCAGAATTTCATCCGAGTGGGCTTTCCCAAAGATACTTGAAACGCTTCGTCGATCGCCAAGTGTTTTTGAGGCTACGTATGAGTTTATAGAGGCTGCCGATTGGCTTTCCCTTATGCTCACGGGTAAGAATACCCGTGCGCGATCTATGGCGGGCTATAAATGGCTTTATGCTGACGGATATCCTTCAAATGATTTTTTAGTAGCGTTAGATCCCCGTCTTGATGGGTTGATAGGAGGCAAGGTGCATGCTGACGTGCTTACTCTTAACGATACGGCAGGGGTCATAGATGCGCGAGGCGCGGAGCTTACGGGGCTTTGCGAGGGAACTGTCGTAGCTTTGCCTATAATAGACGCTCACGCGGCAATGCCTGCCCTTAATATTATCGGTGAGGGAGAGATGATGATGATCCTCGGTACGTCGGGCTGTTACATACTTAATTATACCGAGGGCAAAAGCATAGAGGGAACAGCGGGATATGTCAGCAATGCCGTTTTTCCGGGAGTTTGTACCTATGAGGCAGGGCAGTCCTCACTTGGCGACAGCTACGATTGGTTTGTAAAAAATTACGTTCCCGAGAATTACCGAGCAGAGGCGCGCGAAAGAGGAATAAGCATCCACAAGCTTCTGCGTGAGAAGGCGGCAGGTCAGAGGGCAGGAGAAAGCGGGCTTCTTTGTATAGATTGGTTTAACGGAAACCGCAGTATACTTGCCGATTTTGATCTAAGCGGAGCTATCTTAGGTCTTACGCTCGCGACACGTCCCGAGGAGATATACAGAGCTATAATCGAGGGAACGGCATATGGAGCTCGCGTGATACTCGATCACTACGAAAGCAACGGAATAAAAATCAAAAGAATATGTGCGGCCGGCGGTATCGCGCAGAAGGACGAGATGCTTATGCAGATATATGCAGACGTTCTGGGTAGAGAGATAAGCGTTGCGGCACGAGGACAGGCGGGGGCTTACGGAAGCGCTCTGTACGCTATGGCTGCTGTGGGATCTTATTCAAGTGTTACCGAGGCGGCAAAGAAATTCGCCTTGCCGGACGTAAAGATATATACACCTGATGCTGAAAGCAGCGAGATATATTCGAAGCTTTATGTCGAGTATAAAACTTTGCACGATTATTTTGCTAAACAAAATGGTGTTATGAAAATTATTAAAAATTTAAGCAAATAAGGTGAAAGGGCTTATGGAAAAGAAATATATCGAATTAAAGCTTGGCGGAGGTAGACTTATTCAGATAGCCAACAGAACGCTTACACAGATGATGTCGTACATAATAGATACGCCCGAGGGCAACGTAATAGTTATAGACGGTGGAAACTATTGTGCGGAGGATAGTGCTGCGCTTTACGAATATCTTTGTGAGAGAGGCAAAAAAGTTGACCTTTGGTTTATAACACACGCGCACAGCGATCATCTGGGCGCTATGCTGTATCTTATGGATAATGGGCGGTTTGATATTGAGGTGGGCGCTATCTGCCTGAATTTTCCATCGATCGAGTGGTTATCAAAAATGGAGGAATTTGAACTGAATAAAAGATTTCTCCAGAAAGTAGAGGAGCACGATATTCCCGTGAATACTGTGCAGATAGGAGATATCATTGAGTGCGGTTCGCTGAGGATAGAGGTGATATGCGTGCCGGGTGATTGCGATAAATACGCAACCACGATAAACGCGACAAGTATTATCTTCAAGGTCTATTTCCCCAATAAGGAGGTGCTGTTTACGGGTGACTTTGACGTTTACGCGCAGGCTGACTTTTTAGACAGATGTGATCCCGCAAAGCTCAGATGCGATATTTTGCAGATGCCGCATCACGGTCAAAACGGAATAGATCGCTCATTTTACGAGCTTATGCGTCCGAAGGTATGTCTTTACACCGCGCCGAAGTGGCTTTGGGAGAACAACAAATACAGATGCCTTGATCCCGAAACGGTAGGAAAGGGCCCGTTTACCACGCTCGAAACACGCAGATGGATGGACGAGCTCGGCGCCGAGGCAAGCTACACACTGGCTGACGGAGATTGCATATTTGAATAAAAAAACTGCTGTGGAGTTTATCCACAGCAGTTTTTTTAGCTTTTCTTTATCGTTATTTTATTTGCTTCTGCCGAGGGCAGGTTTTTGGTGTCTACCGTCTGCGGATTGTCCTTGCGGTGTTGGCAGCGCTGTTTTTATCAGTTGTTTTTGTCGCTTTTTATCTGCTCGATATTCTTTTCGATGGCCTTGCAGAGATTTTCACCGTAAACGGTGAAGCCGACCTCGTTGGGATGGAGAACATCTGCGTAATGAGAGGTCTTTATCAAAAGAGTTTCGCCATCTACTACAGTTGCTCCGTGCTCTCTGTAAGCTTCAGCATAGCCACCGTTTGCGTTAGCCACGCAGACCTTGTCATAGTTGTTCTCATAGCTATAGCTATCCATACTGATCAGCCGTCGTAGAGGAGTTACTCCTATTATCGGTACGTCGGGATATACCGCTTCTATTGCGTCGAGGAACGCGTCCATTCTGTTTTTGAACCACTCCTTGCTCTGTCCGCGATTGCTTCCGTAGTCATTGGTTCCCATGGCTATGATAATAACGTCGGGCTGATAAAAGTTTGCGAGAGCAGGATCTATTATTTCTGTCCAGCACTGCGAGGAGCCGTATCCCTGAACAACGGCGTTTGCGTTGAAATATGATGATGTATAGAAGGTATACGTGCTTGCTTGCTGCTTATTACAGTTAAATCCTTCAGTGATGGAATCGCCTAAAAAGAGCATATTGAGATCTGTCTTGTGCTTTTTTATTTTGCAAGCACCGTCGATCTCAAGTGCTTGTATAGACCAATTGAAGGTATCTCTGAGGTTTGACATCAGAATTGTGAAGCGGTTGACTTTGCCGAAATCCTCGTCACTTACCTCGTAATATGTTCCTGACCAGCTGTTGCTGACGACCTTGTTATTTACGAGCAGAACGAATTCGTTTGTGTAGATCGAGCGCTTGAGATATATATATGACGAATCGGTCTCAAAGTCGAGCTGTATGCCCGTGGCGGCACTGGGGTTTTTCTTTGTCCAATCATTGTGGCTTGCGGTGAGATCGCGCCACGCCTCGATCTGTCCCTCGGTGCTTCTGTGAACGTAAAGTCCACCGTCCTTTATCTCTGTTCTTAAAGCGCCCGAAACCAAACCTTGAATTTCTTCAAGCGAAAGATTATTGTTGGTAAAGCCCTCGGTTATATTACAGCCGTTGTTGGCAAACGCTCTTATCAGGGCGTTAAGCGCTACGTTTTCGGCGGGAGCGTTATATCTGAAATTAATAGCAAGCTTTCCGTTTTCAAGCACAGCCTTATACGCCTTTTTTGCTTGCAGATCACCGCTTGCGCTCTCGCTTTCGGGGCGGTTGGTGCTGCCTACTATAATTTCGTGCTGTGAAAGAGCGGCGGAGTCGTCTTTTATAGCAATTTCATGATTTGTTACCGCTTTGATCCAAGCGGCAAGATTTTTTGCAAATATTTTATATCTGCTCTCGGCATCGGTAGGAATAACTATAACAAATTTTGAGATATCCACACCGTCAATAGAGAGCTTCCCGTCCTTGAATTCCTCTGTGACCTCTATTTTCTTTAAGGGAGATTCTTCTTCCTTGTCCGACTTATCGGTATTAGCGCCTGTCTGCTGCTGAGATGTGTTGCTTTCAGAGGCGTCCTCAGTGTTGCCGCACGCAACAGCGACAGGGAGCATCAGCGCGAGAAGTAAAAGCATTGCCAAAAATTTTTTTATCATGTTATCCTCCGTGCTTTGAAATTTTTTTGATCCGAGTTTAAATATTTCCGAGAATGATCCTATGCATCTTATCGCTCAGTATCTCTTTGTTGTCATCGTCAACAAGGCTGAAGCGGTTCAGCTTTTTCATTATGAGGCTCCTTTTTTAGTTTTTTGTTGATAACCCTAACACAGGTAAACGTTATTTTAAAAGAAAAAAGAAATATAAGAGATTATCCTACGGAAGGAATTTTATCAATGTCAAGCCGATAGGTCGTCCAAGTGACCTCTTTGATATTCTTTCTGCTCTCCAAAAGGGCATCCAGCTCGCTCTTTGAGGCAAGCTTTCCGTTGATAGTAAAATAGCTTTCGTTTTCTCCGTCATAGATCGTATATACAGGGTAGTTTTTCTTTTTTTCATTCTCATCAAACGTGATCCTTGATATTCCATAACAAACAGCAGAGGCGTGCTCTAAATATATTTGGGAATGATGGCCATAGCTTCCGTCCTCATACACCCGATCTATTTCCTTATAGGAGTATTCGTATAAATAGACCGTGCCACCTTGATATCTGAGCATGAGGTGATCTCCCATACCGCTTCTCAAAAGCAATTCCTCAATTCCGTCGCCGTCCATATCCAAATAGCATATTTCAACACTTTCAAGGCTTCCTATTGAATTGGTTCCAAATGGAAAATACAGCCCCCAAAGATATTTGCCCGCAGATGTGATCTTGCTATCATAATTCAGTATCATTTCAAAAATTCTTTTGTAGCTGATTTCGGGTACAAGCGGAATAAATTCAAAATTCGTATTTTCTCTTGTGTGCTCAGTTAAAAATTCAATGTGAGGATATATGCCTTGACTGCGTGCGGCGATGTATTCAAGCTCGGTAATTGATGTTTTAGTGCCGTTTAAAATTTTATAGTAGTATGTATCAAGTGTGTCGGGATCGTGGCCGTCCGTTCCGTATTCTTCTAATAGCACAAGTTCTTTATCGTCTTTTGCTATTTTATATATTGAAAATGAAGACCTATCCGAACCGCTGCTACCGTATACCTGTATATTGCCGTCTGCCTCGATCGTACATTTCTTTCGGTCCAAATAATTATCAAGCAGTAAAGGCTCACCGTCCGCATAGGAAAAGATTGCTAAAACTGTGTAATCGTCAAGGAGCAGAAGCATTTCATCATTTCCGTTTTTGTTAAGATCACAGAACGCGTAACCGGGCACGTTTGTCGAAAGATGATAGCTTGCGGCAGCACCTATAATGGCTGATTCCCATTCGTATTCCTTTGTTTCCTTGGAATAAGAGCTACCCTTGGAATTTATCTTCTCGTCCAGATTTGTAATAACGTCTTTATATATATTCAATACAGGCTTGTATTTTTCTTCGTTTGAGATATTATCGGTGAGCGTATTTTCCGTATTGTCCTTGCTCTCATCCCGCATTTCAGTCTGACAGGAGGTCAGAAATGTCATAAGAAAAGATGTTATCAATAGCGCGACGATCATTTTTTTCATATTATAAACCTCCATGATTTTTTACGTATATATATTATAGCATAATAGACTCGTATAATCAAGAGCAAAAGACCGAGGATCGATATAATGTATTATTCAAAAAAGAAAGGACAAACACCCTTTGGTTGCTTTTACATTTATCAGCAGTGCGAGCTGTTTTCGTCCGCGGTAGCCTATTAGGATATGCTTTAATTGACAAGTAATAGAAAAAGATGTATAATTACAGTGCCAACGTACGGTACGGATAGGAGGTTTATGGCGAAATGAAAAAATACTTAGTATGTATTTATTTACGGCGAGTAGATCTTGTATATTCTGTTGATAAACGACGGTTGTCCCTAATATATCACACTAAGCGGCAGTGTGTTACATTAGGGACAACTTTTTTATTTGATTTGGGCTTACGCTGTTTCCTGTTTTTGGGTTATTTATCAGCACGCGTGTGCCCTCATGGATCTGTTATTCGTCAAGTCCGATGGGAGAGCCCGACAGTAGTGTGGTCAATAAAGGACAACAAAATTTGTGATATTTTTTATTGTATCCGCGGCTTTTTGTATTTCTTTGTCCGTGGGTATTCTGTAGGGAAGTGTGTTCTGAAGGCCCAAAGCTTCATATTTTGATCCTGCATAATTGTGGTATGGAAGTACGCGTATTTTTGTGATATTTTGAAGCGGCATCAGAAAACGAGCTATCTTTTTAATTTGATCGGCATTGTATTCGGGAACGTAAGGAATACGAATTTCAACATACTTACCCAGCGAGTTTAGATATAAAAGATTTTCAAGAATGATCTTGTTCGACCGCCCCGTGCATTTTATGTGAACTTTTTCGTCGTAGGCTTTGAGATCGTACAGAAAAATATCGGTGTACGGAATAACCTTGTTCAGTGCTTCTTTTGACACAGAGCCGCAGGTATCCACAGCGGTATGGATACCGTTTTCTTTCAGCTTTTTCAAAAGCTGAGCGCAAAAGTCAGCTTGCATCAAGCATTCCCCGCCTGACAGTGTCACGCCACCACCGGAATTATCGTAAAAATCCTTGTCCTCAATAAGAATGGGAAGCAGCTCGTCAATTCTTATTTCTCTGCCATATAATATCCGCGCTTCACCTAAACAATCTAAAGCGGTAGATCCTTCTTTTTCACACTCACCGCAACCTATACATTTATGCTCATAATATGCGGTCTGCGGTACTGCCGAAAGCCCCTCGGGATTGTGGCACCACACGCACCGCAAGGGACATCCCTTGAAGAATACCGTGGTACGTATGCCGTCGCCGTCGTGTACGGCAAAACGTTTGATTTCAAATATTGTTGCGGTCATATAAGTGCCTCTGCCTGTCGGATAAAGCCGTCCTGTTCTTCCTTATTGATATTGTTCCAAAGCACGTTCCAACCGCAAACACGGATCTGAAGATCCTGGTATTTTTCCGGATGTGCCTGAGCGTCGCGGAGCGTGTCGGCATCAAACACATTGATATGGATCGCATGGCCGCCGCGTCTGCAGAAGGTCACAAGCAGACCGTACATTGCCTCAAGTCCGTCCTCTCCCTTGACTGCCGATGGGAGCAGACCGAGGTCGAGGGCAGCATCACCTGTGAATCGGGTGGCATCAATTTTTGTGGCAGAAAGGATCGCAGCAGTCGCACCCTCGCGGTTCTGTCCCATAGAAGCAGAAATGTTTTTTGAGAGCTCCTCGCCGAGTCTGCGACCGTTTGCGGATGCGGCGGTCAGCTTGCCCTGAGTATAACTCATACGTGCCACGTGGAAACCGCAATTCCATTTCCCGTTACGGGAGTTTTGTTTTCCGCAGAGATTATTGGTGATAAAGCTCACAAGATCGACGGCGATCGTATCAGGCCGTTCTTTGTCGTTGCCCCATTTTTCGCGGTCGGCAAGAAGCTTTCGACGGAGCGTTTCTTCGCCTATATAATTCTTATCAAGAATATATACAAGCTTGGAAAGCGTCAGATCTTTTCTCTCAAAAACGTATTTGCGGATCATCATAAGCGAGTCGGTGATATCGCCGAGAAAACCAAAAAGCAAAATGCTGTCATTATTACGTCCACCGCCACCGATCGCATCCTTGGCTTTTTCAAGGCAGCTTGGGAAGGTAGCGGAGAGAAGGGATAGCGGATTGATTTCTGAAAGGTAGGCTTCAAATCCGTTGGCTGTTTCGACAGTCGTATTGATCACACAAAGGAGCTGACGCTTGTATTCCTCGTATAGCTTCTCAAAGGTTGTATATTCGGACAGCGCAGGACTTTCTGTGCCCGAGAAAACACCGCTTATTCCGTCGCATCCCTTATGAAGCGTATATTCCAACGGCTTGAGCATATTCAGATATTTCATACTCGTATTGTATGATCCTTGGGGTGAATATTCGTAGCATCCGGTGATGTTGCAGGTCCGCGCTTCATCGGGCGATATGCCCACACGCTCCAATGATTCTCGTATCGTTTTGTCGCAGACAAAAACAATGCTGTTCCTTCCGTGGCGTATCATATTAAGAGCCTTACAGAGAAAGTCCTTGGGGGTCGACTCGCAGACCTTTATCTGTATTTTGGGATTGTAGATATTCATTTCGTTATAAACGTCGAGAAAAAGGTAGGAAAGCTCGTTTATAACGGATGAGCCGTCGGCATTCTCTCCACCGAGATATACGGGTTGATTCCAATAGTTTCCTATTGCCGTGAATTGCAAAAAATAGTAGGCAAGATCGGTTCTGATCTCCTCCTCGGGCACGCCGTTTTCTATATCATTTTTATAGAATTTGTAAAAAGAGGTATCAAAGCTCGAAAGTGAGCGAACCTGTAAGTTATCGATATGCTCACTGATCATAAAATAAAGATAGGACAGAAGTAGGGCTTCGTAGAAGCTCTGCGGTGCACCGTGACGAAGATTTGCAAGAGCAGCTCTCATTTTTGGTGAGGTCGCCATAACGGTCAGGCGATCAATGAAGAAAAGAATTGCTTCGTAGGTTATCTTGATCCCCTCGAAGAACGCATCCTCCTCTTTGGTACGTCTTTTACTCACACGAGCTTTCTCGCTTTCTTCTAAAATGCCAAAGAAGCCAAGAGAGAAAAGTCTGTCCCAAACGGGAACACTGTGATCGTAATCGGGCCATATAGTAACGGTCCCGTCATGCTCAAGTTGAGAGCGCTTTGCTTCAACCTTGGGGATGATTTTCGTGAAAACCTCGTTTTTCCATTCTTTTATGACCGTTTTGCTCAGCGGTCGGTCTATCATATTAATTGCAGGGAATATATCCCGTTTATCACAAGAGATCCTTGTGTTTTTTAAAACATATTCAAGCGCTCTCGCCTTGCGAATGGGGTGAGGAAGCGATTTGTATTTAGTGTCGTTATCCATAATTCCGATAAGTATCATTTCCTGTGTTGATCCGCTGTCCGAAGAAAAGAGCTCGTCACGGCGGATAAAGCGATCGTGTCCGTCGAAGGGCTCAGACGCATCGTGGTACTTGTTAACTATGTATTCGTAATCCTGTTGATAGATGTATCTCATAACATTTCCTCCAAATTCTATGGAATTGATTACAGCTTTATTATAGTTTGTACGGTATGTTTTGTAAATGATACAATCAAAACACTTGACGAAATCGAAACAAAATGTTATAATGATATTGAGGTGATAAGGTGAACGAACAGTGGAAAAACATAATCATTAAGGAAATCAGCGTTGCGGTATACGTTCCTCCTAATAACGGTAAACATATACACAATAACCGTCCGTATCACGGATTGGTATTGAATGACTCAAACAGCGTCAAGGATTACGTTTTTTATGACGGACGTGTTATGCGTACTGATGAAAACGCTCTTTTTTACCTGCCAAAGGGATCGTCTTATCATGTGGAGACGCATCAAATAGGCGGCTGTTATGCCATCAATTTTGATTCGGAAATTCTCGACGAGCCCTTTTCGGTTTCATTCCGAAACGCGGAATCTCTTTTTCATAATTTTAAGGTAGCGTGCGAGGCATGGAAAAGCAAGAACGATCATGCCAACCTTCTCGCTATGCGCGCGCTGTATGACGGAATCTTTCAAATGCAAAAGGAAAAACAAAAGCAATACGTACCTAAGACGCAAGTATCCTTGCTCGCTCCCGCCGTTGAAACGATGGAACGGGCTTTTACTCAAAACGACCTTACTGTTTGTGAGCTTGCAGCCTTGTGTGGAATAAGCGAGGTTTATTTCAGATGCTTGTTTTTGCGCACCTTCGGTATTTCTCCCAAGGAATATATCATACAAAAGCGAATAGAATATGCGAAAATGCTATTATCGACAAAGGATTTTTCTGTCAGTGAGGTCGGGATCTTATGTGGATATACCGAGCCCTGTCATTTCTCAAGGGAATTTTCCAAACGAGTCGGCGTTTCGCCAATACAATATGTGAATCTATAAGGAAAGGCAATATCAAACCGATTATTAAGTCGGAATGACATTGCAATTTTATTCCGGTCGTGTTATAATGTAAGCGATAAACAAGCAGGAAAAGGGAGCACACATCGGCTTCTCGCTAATCTTCAATCACACTTTCGTGGACGGAAACAAGCGAATCGGAATGTATGTTCTTTTGACATTTCTTGAAACCAACAGAATCAAGCTCCGTCCTACCAATGCCGAGGTCGCCGGTGTCGGACTCGCTGTCGCGGCAGGGGAGATGAAATTGAGGAGTTGCTCAATTGGATATTGGAGAATGAATAAAGCAAAGGAGATATGACAAATGAAAAAAATATCGGTATTACTGATATTAGTGATCATTGCAATTGCATTTACTGCATGTAACACAAATTATGAAGCGTCCAAGTTGCCTCAAAACGACCAAACCTCCGAAAGTGATAGTGAAACTTCCGATAATACTATCAAATATACTTCAATTAGTACAATAGAAGAATTAAAAAACATTTCTCTTAATGAGAGTTGTGTTTTATTAAATGATATTGATATGGGCGGAATAGAATGGACACCTATTGGAACATTATATGGAGATTGTTTTTCGGGAACATTTGACGGAAATGGCTATACCATATCCAATTTTAAAATTTCCGGAGATGTTGAGTATGCAGGTTTGTTTGGATATAATAAGGGAAACATTAAGAATCTTAAATTAGCTAATGTTGTAATAAGTACCCACGCCCCAGAAAACAGTTATACAGGATGTTTGATAGGATATAATGACCAAGGGGTTATAGAGAATTGCAGTGCGGAGGGCAGTATAGTTACTTGTGCAGACGAAGGGCATAATTATTCGGGCGGATTAATTGGTTATAACTATGCTTTTTGTGAAAAAGAGAGTGTTACAAATTGTCATGCTAATGTATATATAGATGCAAATGCTAAAGCTGCTAGTACTTCTAGCGGGAGTAATGTTGGTGGATTGATTGGCGCAAGCAGTGGAATTGTAGCATGGTGTTCTGCTAGCGGAAATGTAACCGGTAGTTCATACAATACCGGAAATTATTCTAACGATACCTCAGTAGGAGGTTTAATTGGATTTAACGTTATAGGAACAGTAAAAAACAGTTATGCTATCGGTAATGTGACCGGATCTGGTAATTCAGGCGGACTGATTGGTTTAAATCAAGGAACGGTCGTAAACTGTTATGGCAAAGGAGATGTTGTTGGTGGTGACGCAGGAGGATTGATTGGAAGATCTAACGGAAGTACGGTGAATAGTTATGCTACCGGAAAGGTCATTGCCGATTCGCATGGAGGTAACGGCATTAATTATATCTCTATTTCGAATGCTGGCGGCTTGATTGGTACGGTTTCAAATATATTGGGAAATTACGTAACAATAAATTGCTATGCAACAGGAAATGTTATAAACAATGCGATGGATACAATTCAATGCACAGGTGGATTGTTTGGAAGTATAGGAGAAGGAGGCATTGTAGAATCTTGTTATGCTACAGGAAACGTAACTAGTGATTGTACAGGTACAGTGCATGATAGTTATATAGGACATATAGTGGGCAACGTTGATGATATAGATTTCGATTATGCAACTCTTGAAAAAATGTATTATTCCGAAGGACAAATAATATCTACAAAGGTAGGAGAAAATATTCATAATCAAGTGACGAACAATATTGGTACATCTGAAACGGTGAAAAACTTGAAATCCAAGGATTGGTTTCAGCAAAATTTTTCAAGTGCGAAAGAAATTCGTATATGGGATTTCTCTAAAGGCTATCCGACTCTTGACTATGAGTACATATCCAATTACAGTCAAGATAAAGGAGTAATAATAAGTACCAAGGAAGAATTGATAGCCTTACAGGATCAGGTTTTGATATTGAACTATTCGCTTGTCAATGATATCTCTCTTGAGGGGATCCAGTGGAGTCCAATATGGTTTTTTGGATCTTCTTTTGAAGGGAACGGATATGCAATATCCAATTTTAAAATAACCGAAAAATCTTGTTTTGTTGGTTTGTTTGCATACAACAGTGGAATAATAAAAAAACTTGGCGTGGAAAATTTTGAGATTAATACGCAAATTGAATCCTCTTTTGGCTATGCTGGAGGCTTAGTTGGTAGCAATGATTTTGGTATGTTGGAACAATGTTATGGAAACGGTACGGTGACATTTGCAAGCAATTTTGACTGTTATGTTGGCGGCTTGGTAGGCAGAAACACGGGAATTGTTACTAATAGTTATGCTGCAGTAAATGTATCCGGAAGTACTACAGACTGGCATCGAACCAATTTTAATTACGTAGGTGGCTTGATTGGTTGTAGTAGCGGTATTGTTTCGTATTGTTATTCTACCGGAGATGTTTTTTCGAATTCTGCTGATGTTGCCGGTTATGTAGGTGGTTTGGTTGGATGTGTGGAAAATGCTTCGGTGGGATATAACAATACTTTTTATAGCTCTATTGTTGATTGTTTTGCAACAGGAAATGTATCTTGTAGTTTTGATAGGCAAGATGCGCTTATAGGAGGATTGGTTGGAGATAATCAGTTTTGGGTAAAACTGATTAATTGCTATCGTTGCAATGATCAAATATTTACTGTAAATAACGAGCACGAAACAATCTATGAAGCCACCAACTTTGAAGGTGTTGCTAAGGATATGTCAATAGTAAAATCCATTGGTTTTTATGAAGAAGAGCTTAATTGGGATTTAACAGTATGGGAACTTGTGGCGGGAGGATTTCCTAAACTTAAATAGTCTGTTTTTGATTTTTTAACAAAGGCAATATCAAACCGATTATTAAGTCGGAATGACATTGCCTTTTTATTATGCCGCTCGCGGCATTACGCTTTGCTCGCCTGCGGCAAGCATATTCTCAATAAATATCCCGTATCCCGTTGTCGGGTCATTGATGAGCACGTGCGTCACCGCTCCGACGAGCTTGCCGTTTTGAATTATGGGAGAGCCACTCATACCCTGAATGATACCGCCCGTCTTTTCTATCAGCGCGGGGTCGGTGACCTTGACGGTGAAGCATTTATTTGAGGTCGAGTCGCGTTTGACGTTGCATATCTCTATCTCGTATCTGGAGGGAGAGTTTCCTTCAAGAGTACAGTAGATATAAGCCTTGC
>JAZSJE010000017.1:0-4367 GCA_045534135.1 Eubacteriales bacterium | reverse complement strand
GTAGGGCTGAAAGTTCTTTCAATAACAGCACCTGTGATTACGTTTTTGATTTTTGTACGAACGAAAGCAGCTCCCTTACCGGGCTTTACGTGCTGAAATTCGATAACCTGGAACACTGCACCGTCCATATCGAAAGTGATTCCGTTCTTAAAATCGCGTGCTACTACCATTTTTATTTACCTCCGAAAAATAATTCATTTTTTCACACGCAATCATTATACCTCATATTTCTCTAAATTTCAAGAGTTTTTTCACATTTTCTTTGAAACTTTTAAAGTTTTTTGAGCTTATTTGCGTTTGTCACGAATTTTGTCGTTATTTTGTCGAAAGTGCGGGTACAAAAAACGCTTTTGTTGTGTAGTTTCAATTAAAATAAAAAAATTCATTGACAAAGCTTCGAAAAGAGTTTATAATATATATATTATTGTAAATATTTATATGCCCCTTTCGAAAGGATCTTTAAAATGGTAAAAAGCATGACATCCTTCGGGAGAGCAAGAAGCACCGTAGGTGGCAAGGACATCACTGTAGAAATTCGCTCGGTCAACAACCGTTTCTTTGATTGTTCTGTAAAGCTTCCCCGCTCCTTCTCTTTTCTCGAAGAAAAAATAAAGCCCTATCTACAGTCAAGATCTATCTCACGCGGTAAGGTCGACGTTTTCATCGGAATAGACGTGATCGACTCTCCGATACCCGAGATAACTATAGATGA
This sequence comes from Eubacteriales bacterium, assembly GCA_045534135.1. Lineage (GTDB taxonomy): Bacteria > Bacillota > Clostridia > Oscillospirales > CAG-272 > HGM12713. Next base: position 3,655 of record JAZSJE010000017.1, on the reverse strand, counting down.
GGGATATGCCGAGGCATACGTAAAGGCTTTGCGCTCCTTGGGAGAAAAGTTTGATCTCAAGGATGATATAAGCATTATGCGCGTAGCTCAGAATCATGACATATTCGTTATACGCAAATCCGATGACGATACCGAGAAGGAATGGCTTGACGTACGCCAGGTGCTCGATGAGGCTGTTGACAGCTTTATCGCAGGAAGAATGCGTGAGGGCGAAAATATTGAAAAGGACCTCATTGCTAAGGTTGAAAATATCCGTACTATCACCAAGGAAATAGAAAAGCTCTCTACCGATGACGTGCAGGAGTATCGTTCAAAGCTTGAAGCAAAGCTACGCGATATGCTTTCGGACAATCGCATAGTTTTCGAGGAAAGCAGAATACTTACGGAATGCGCTATCTTCGCAGACAGAGTGGCAATTGATGAAGAATTGGTAAGACTTTCCTCTCATTTCGACGGATTTTTCGAGATAATCGCTTCCGGCGAACCCGCGGGCAGAAAGCTTGATTTTCTTGTTCAGGAGATGAACCGCGAAACGAATACGATCGGATCTAAATGCCAGAATTCTTCAATCGCAAAGGCTGTGGTAAATATCAAGTGTGAGCTTGAAAAGATCCGCGAGCAGATACAAAACATAGAGTAAGCAAAAAGAACGGAGACAGTTATGAAATTCATAAACATCGGCTTTGGCAACATGGTAGCTGCCGACCGTATAATCACCATTGTAAGTCCCGACTCCGCTCCTATAAAGCGTCTTATGCAGGACGCGAAGGACAGCGGACGCGTAATAGACGTTTCCTGCGGAAGACGCACACGCTCGGTAATAATAACCGACAGCGAGCACATAATATTCAGCGCAATTCAGTCGGAGACCATCGCCAACCGACTCGACAACGAGACGGATGACGAAGAAGAGCCCGACTAGGTCACGAGGTTTTCCAGCTATGAATAAAGGACTTATGATCGTAGTTTCAGGCCCTGCGGGAAGCGGTAAAGGAACCGTTTGCGCTCATCTTATCGCAACCGAGGAATACAAATTTTCTGTATCCGCCACCACACGCGCGCCAAGACCCGGAGAGGTAGACGGTGTAAATTATCACTACATATCCAAAGAGGAATTTGAAAGCAGAATTGCCTCGGGTGATATGCTGGAGTACACCGAATATTGCGGAAATTATTACGGCACACCTAAAAAGGAAGCCGAGGAAACGCTTGCCTCGGGAAAAAACCTTTTGCTCGAAATAGAGGTCGAGGGCGCAAGAAACATAAAGGCTAAGTACCCTGAAGCAGTGCTTGTTCTGCTTCTTCCCCCTTCTTATTCTGTACAAGAGCAGCGCTTGCGCTCACGAGGCACTGAAACAGAGGACAAGATTTTACTTCGCTTAGCCAGAGCAAAAGAGGAAATCTCCTTTGCCGATTGCTACGATTACGTAGTATATAATCTCGACGGCAAGGACAAAGAGGCTGCTGAGCAGATACTGTCTATAGTATCCGCTGAAAAATCCTCTCTTAAGCGAAACCCCAACGTAGTCGAAAAATTCCTTTCGGAATAACCACATAAACAACACAACACTATTAATTTCTAAGGAGATAATTGATGCTTTACCCTACTATCACTGAACTTACTAAAGACGAATTTAACCGTTATGAGCTTGCTCTTGCTACCGCAAAGTGTGCGCGTATAATCACAAATGAATATGTAAAGCAGCGCGAGGCAGCTGAAAAGTCTGCTACAGGAAACAAGGATGCGGACCGCAATCTCATTAAGCTTATCAACAAGGAATACAGAGATGAAAAGGCTGTTAAGAACGCTATCACCCGCCTTCACAACGGCGAGTACAAGATAGTTCGTGTTGAAGAAGACGCAGAAAATCTCGAGCTTAAGGAAGCAAGCACAGACGAGGCAGCCGAATAATTTTTGAAAGCATAGCAGGAACGGAGGTATATATATGTCGGAATATGCTGGACTTCACGTTTTGAAAAGTCCCTACCACATAGATAACACCTTTGACTATTTTGTTCCCGTACATCTTCGGGATACAATCAAAATAGGCGATTTTGTTACCGTTCCCTTTGGCAACTCAAACAAAAGGGAGATCGCTTTGGTGGTCTCCCTTAAAGATTTTCCTGACAATCCGCTAATAAAATGCAAGCCGATAGCCGCACCTTGCGATAACAATCTATCGCTTTCGCAAGAGATGCTGGGACTTTGCAGCTTTATGAAGGAAAATACTCTCTGTACTATCGGTGACGCCGTAAAAAGTATAATTCCCTCCGCGGCTATTACAAAGCCATACGAGGTCTATAAGCTTACCGACAAGGAGCGTACTCACGATCAAAAGCTTGATGCCGCTACACTTTTCATATATGAATATATCCTGAAAAGAGGCAATGCGTCATTGGAAATTTTAAAAGCGAAATTCGGACCCGCTGCTCAGCCTGCGGTGAAAAAGCTTACCGCTGCAGGACTGATATTCAGAGATTTTGAAATACGTGAGGCTTCAAAAAAGACTGAGAGCTACTATAAGCTCATAATAAGCACGGAAGACGCCTTAGCTATAAAGAACAGAACAGACACCCGTTTTAAGCTTCGATCACTCACACAAATAGGTGTCATAAATACTTTTCTGAACGAGAACACGACAGAGATCGGTGAGAAAGCTCTCATGAGCGCCTGTGCGGCAACCTATGCCCAATTGAAGTCGCTGTGCGATAAGGGTATCTTAGAGAGATATTATAAGGAAATTGACAGAGGGCTTGAGGTTATAACGCCTATCATTTCAAGCAACGATGCTAAGCCTTTAGTGCTCAACGACGAGCAATCAGCCGCATTTGAGACACTCAGAAATTTAGCTGACTGTGGAGAAGCAAAGGCTGCCCTGCTCTACGGGGTCACGGGAAGCGGCAAGACCTCGGTCATGATGAAAACCATAGATCACGTGTTAGAAAGCGGTCGGGGAGTAATAGTTCTTTTGCCTGAGATATCATTAACGCCACAGACCTTGGGTATATTCTGCTCTCGCTACGGTCAAAGAGTTGCCATTATACATTCAGGTCTTTCGGATGGAGAACGCTTCGACACTTATAAAAGAATAAAAAATGGCGGTGCTGACGTTGTAATAGGCACTCGCTCCGCTGTGTTCGCGCCTATAGAAAACCTCGGTCTTATAATTATAGACGAGGAGCAGGAGCATACTTACAAATCCGACAAAAGTCCTAAATACCACGCACGAGATATTGCGCGCTACCGTTGCGCCCATCATCGCGCGCTGATGCTTCTGGCTTCCGCGACACCATCCTTCGAAAGCTTTTACAAGGCACAGGAGGGTATATATACTCTTATACGCCTTACAAAGAGATACGGTGGCGCGAAGCTGCCAAAGACTACCGTGGTTGATATGCGCAAGAACGCAAGCGGAAGCGCAACCTCTCCGATCGGAAATCTTCTTTGCGAAAAGCTGGTAGAAACTAAGGCACGCGGAAATCAGTCCATTCTTTTCATAAACCGCCGCGGGTATAATAATTTTTTGAGCTGTAGAAGCTGCGGAAAAGCTATCACCTGCCCTACGTGCAGTGTTTCAATGACCTATCACACCTTCAATAATTCCTATGACAAGGGTGAGTTAAGATGTCATTGGTGCGGCAAGAGAATGCCTAC
>JAZSJE010000035.1:0-5240 GCA_045534135.1 Eubacteriales bacterium | reverse complement strand
CTTCTTCAGCTGCTTCCTCGGTTGCTTCTTCTGCCGCAGCCTCAGCAGCTTCTTCAGTTGCAGCTTCTGCCGCACCTGCCATATTTCCAAGTGTAATACCACTCTGCTGCATCATCTGCATCATCATCATTCTCATGATCTGCTGCTGCTGAGCAGTAATGTCAGCCTGTGCCTTCTTAGCTTCTTCTTCCTCAGCCTTCTTAGCTGCTGCTTCCTCCTCGCGCTTCTGTCTTTCTGCCGCAAGGATAGCATCCTTAGTAGCTATCTCAGCTGCCTCAAGAGCCTCGCACTCAGCCTTAATAACGTCTCTGTTCTGAACCTCTGCCTTGTGTGCAGCAGCCATCCAAACAGCCGATACGATAAGATATGCACCGTTAAACAAAGCTACAACGCCGGAAAGCATAAAGGTCATTCCCATTGCGTTAAGAGATATAGAGCTTACTCCAAGCAGAGCGTCAAGGTTGATAAATGCGGGAAGGAAAAGCACGATAGCGCAGATAACGCTAAACGCACCAACTATGTAAGAACCAATAATAGGAGCCTTTGCGGCTGTGTACTTGCCGCTCTTTGCAGTGTCAGCCAGAGCCTTGAAGTATCTTCTTCTTCTCTTGTAAACGCCCTTCATGAGAGCAAGGATAACGATAGATACAACCGCAGTAACAAGAATTACTATAATAGGCATAATTACGTTGGGCTTAGGAGCTTCCCAAATAAGATTGCCAAATTCATCGTAGATATCCTCCTCGATCACAAAGAAACGCTGAGGCATTACGAACATAAGTACTGAGCTGAGCACGCTGAATATAGCTATAACAACTATATAAATTACGGATATAACGTTGTTATAAGCATCGTAAATAGATGATGATCTGAGCGTGTTTGCAATAGTTGCGGGGTCCTTAGAAGCATAGGTTCTCCAAAATCCCACTGTTGCGATAACCATAAAAATAAAAGGAAGAACAGCGCCAGCAAGACCAATAATTCCACCCATAATAGCAGATACTATCTGGCATACAAGCATCAACGAAAACAGGATCGCTACTACAAGGAATATAGGATGAGTAGTCTGCTTAGCAATAATGTTCTTCGTATTTGCAAAAGCCTCTCCAACCTTTGCTCTCTGTGCGTTTACAACAAACTGATCACCACACTCAGGGCAATAGATCTGATTGTCCGCAAGAGTTGCATTGCACTTTGTACAATTCATAATAAAAATCTCCTTTTTTATTTATATCATACTGATACAGTATAATTATAGTAACTTAAGTATATAACAATACCCATTTTTTGTCAAGAGTTTTTGACCAAATAATTATATTATCGACACGCTTCGGGCGCTCGGTAGCTTATGCCATTTTTTCTGAAAGCTGTTCTCCGCCAAGAATATGAAAATGAAGATGCTTTACCGACTGGCACGCATGCTCACCGCAATTGGTGATAACGCGGTATCCCTTTTCAAGCCCCGCCGCCTTTGCTATTTGGGGAATGCACTCAAATATATGTGCCACGAGGTGACTGTTTTCCCCGTTTACTCCGTCAGCCGATGCTATGTGTGCCTTGGGTATAACGAGAATGTGCACAGGCGCCTGAGGATTTATATCGTAAAAAGCAAGACACTTGTCGTCCTCATACGCCTTTTTTGAAGGAATAACCCCCTCGATTATTTTACAGAATAAGCAATCCATATTGATTTTTCCTCTCTTTTATGTTAAAATATTCTATGCTGTAATTATATCACAGTAAAAAACTATCGTCAAGGAGGCTATATGAATTTTTTTGAAAGAGTGCCCACAAAAGATCTGTGGGACTATCTTGCCTCAAGCAAAAAAACGGTAGTAATGTACGGTATGGGAAACGGAGCCGACAAGATACTTGCGGTATGCGAGCAATACAAAATAGAGGTGTCGGATTTTTTCGCAAGCGACGGATTTGTTCGCGGTCACAGCTTTCACGGAAAAACAGTTCTCTCATATTCTGACGTCAAAGAAAAATACGGTGCTGAAAATATTATAGTTCTTCTCTCCTTTGGCTCCTCCCGTCCCGAGGTGCTGGAGCTGTTCAAAAAAGTAAACGGAGAATGTGAAATGTACGCGCCCGACGTGCCTGTGTGCGGCGGAGATATCTTCACTCTTGATTTTTTCAAAAAGCACGAAAATGAGATCAAAGCGGTATACGACGCTCTTGCCGATGAATGCTCAAGAAAAATATACGAAAACGTCATCCTGTATAAGCTGACGGGAAAGCTATCCTATCTGTTTGACGCGGAGTGCGAAAAAGACGAATCCTACTCGCTTATGGAAGCGAAGAATTTTAAGATATGCGCCGACCTGGGTGCGTATAACGGGGACACCGTTCGTGAACTATTGGAAATATGTCCTCTCGCAAAAAAAATATATGCTCTTGAGCCTGACCGACGCAATTTCAAAAAGCTCAACACGTTTTGCTCGGAATATTCAGGACAGGTCGAGCTTATCCCCGTAAACGCGGCTGCGTGGCGCGAGGATACCATTCTCACCTTTGGAGATGAGGGCAACCGAAATTCAGGTGTTTTTGCGCCCGTAAAAACAGCCAAAAGCGTTGAAATATACGCGTGCGCTCCTGACAGTGTGATCGGCACGGATAAAATTGATTATATAAAATACGACGTAGAGGGCGCTGAGCGCGAGGCAATTATTGGATCGTCAAAAGCTATTTTGGCACACCGTCCCGCCCTGTTGGTGTCCGCCTACCACAAGAGCGAGGATATTTTTGCTCTGCCGTTACTCGTAGGATCAATATGTCCCGATTATAAGCTATACTATCGCAGATATCCTTACGTGCCCGCGTGGGATCTGAACCTCATATGCATATAAAAACAAGCCTCTTGAAGCAAGAGGCTTGTTTTTATACTTTATCAGGGATGAAGAACTCTACCCGTAAGATAATCCATATAGGATTTATCGGGAGCCTTGTTTTCATCAAAGAAGGGATTTTCAATAAGACCGTATCCGCCCTTTTCCTTTACAAGAAGGAAGTTGGTGTCGTTTGCGTCACCGCGGAAACTAACCTTGCAATTGGTAAGCAAGGAATTGAACTTTCCTCCCGTTCTGAAGCCTATCTCCCCACCCTCAAGAGTCTTCCACCAGAAGCAGAAGCAGTTGTGGCAGATAGAGCGAACGTTATCGGCAAAATAAAATCCTGTGCAGTACTGGTCACTGTAACAGAAATCATACCAGTTTTCCCAGCTCAGATCGCAAAATGCGATACTGTCGGCATAATGATCCCAACCCGAAGCAAGACTGTACAGAGGATGGATGTTGCGCAGATAGTTTCCGCCCTTGAGAAGCTTAACACCTATCTGTACTCTTGCGATACGCATATTTGTAAAGGTATTATCCATGCCCTCTATAAGAAGACCGATAGAGTCAACCGTTCCGCGACCAACGATATTTACGTTGCAGATATCACAGTCAGACGAACCCGAGTTAGCACCCCATTTAACGTGCAAGCCTACCTTTGTGTGCTTGATCGACACGTTGTCCACTCTTGTTTCACGTCCGCTGTCGATGGATACACCGTTGGCAAGACCGTTGCCGTCAATGATACCGCCCGTGAGATAATAGTTACTTCCGTTTACCATTATAGTATTGAATAGCTCAGCCGCGCCAAGACGGATAAGAGCCTCGTCGCTATCCCACGTATCCATAGCCTTAATCGTGGCAAAATTAGAAAGATGAAGCGATACGCTGTGCTCGGGATTTGCGGGCGTGCATATCGGCTTAGAGAGAAGATATTCTCCGTCGGGGAAGAAAAGCACCCTTCTCGGATTATTAAGTATCAGCTCCTGAAGCGCGTCGGACACGTCCTCACCCGTATTCGGCTTAACGTAATCACTTACAAGTAAAAAAGCATCTTTTGCAAAATCGTTAGTCATAATATACACTCCTTACTTTTTTGAGGATATGCTCCTCTTAGATGGATTATATCACGAACAGATGATAATTGTCAATTAAAAAAGGAAAAAATAAAAAAACAAAATCGGCATCACAAATATACGATGATAGACACACCTCAAAAAGCTATCCCCGCAGAATATCTGCGGGGAATTATAAAAATACGTAGTTACTTTGCCATCAGAATAAAATACTTGTATTACTTTTGAGTCAAGTCCGGTCTTCCCGTCCGCTTCATCCGGAAGCGAAACAAGCTCCAAATTGTTTAAAATATCGAGAATATGCAGTATTATATACAACAAAACGGGGCTGCTATCGCAACCCCGTTATTGTTTTTTGATAAATACCGTAAGATTACTTATATTTTCTCTTACGAGCAGCTTCTGACTTCTTCTTGCGCTTTACGCTGGGCTTCTCATAGTGTTCTCTCTTGCGAAGCTCGGTAAGGACGCCGGAACGAGCCATTGCACGCTTAAAGCGACGAAGTGCGCTGTCAAGAGACTCGCCTTCTTTTACTCTAATTTCTGCCATTTTCTGTTTCCCTCCCTCCGCATATTGCCAGAGACAATCAAAATCGAATAATATTATACCCTATTTTCACTCTTTTGTCAATACTTTTTTTAAAGTTTATTGATTTTATCTTACTACTATGTTTACTATCTTGTTGGGAACTGCTATTTCCTTAACTATTGTCTTACCCTCGATAGCCGCAGCTATTGCAGGATCCTCTTTAGCCATAGCTATCGCCTCGGCTGCTGGGGTATCAACGGGGATGCTCATCTTTGCACGAAGCTTACCGTTGATCTGGATAACTACCTCAACAGCGTCATCAGCGGTCTTTGCCTCGTCATACTCAGGCCATTTCTCATACGCGATGGTATCATTATGTCCAAGCAGTGACCACATCTCCTCACCGATATGAGGACAGATGCAGGAAAGCATCTTGATAAGTCCCTCCGCATACGCTCTGGGGCACTTGCCCTCCTTATACACAGCATTTACAAATATCATCATCTGAGATATTGCCGTATTGAACGCAAGCTTCTCAAAGTCCTCCGTTACCTTCTTGACGCTCTTATGGTAGACCTTTTCAAGCGCGGGGACCTCGCCCTCAACTATGTTCTCGGGCTCGGTGAAGAATGCCCATACACGGTTAAGGAAGCGTCCTGCGCCCTCAACTCCCTGTGCGCTCCATGGCTTTGATACCTCAAGCGGTCCCATAAACATCTCGTAAAGGCGGAGAGTATCTGCTCCAAAATCGCGGACAACGTCGCTGGGATTTACTACGAACTCAGGGAAACGCTTACC